>JAGBLL010000095.1 GCA_017635465.1 Bacilli bacterium | reverse complement strand
CGAAAGAGAGAATAAAGAAGCGTCCAAGAGGCAAAAGAGGACCATACAAAAAGGCCGGAAAATCATAATTCCGACCTATTTTTGTCCCCCATTAACTTTGGAGGTTTTTGCATTAGTCCCCGTTAAAATTTGGGGCGCCTTCTTTTTTAGCGGCTTTTTTGGCAGCTGGTTTTTTACTAGCAGCTTTCTTAGCTGGAGCGGCTGGTTTTTCTTCTTTAACGAGTTTACCGTTTACGAGAACAGCTTTACCGGCATAGTAGCCACATTTTGGACAAACGTGATGGGCTTTGATCATTGCACCACATTGTGGGCATGTGACTAAGCCTGTAACGCTTAATTTGAAATGTGTTCTTCTTAATCTTTTTCTTGTCTTACTAATTCTTCTTTGTGGGACGGCCATTGTGTCTTCCTCCTTAGCAACGGGAATTAGTATATATAAATAGTACTATTTAGTCAATAGATTTTTAGACATCTTCTAAATAATTGTAATTTATTTCGATACAATCAATTCTTTTGTTAAGATAATTGTTTCAAACTGTCCAACCTTAGATTCCTTTGGAATCTTCACCTCTAAATAATTTGATGTATGGCCAACATATGCTTGGAGATTTTCATCATATTTTTCCACTAAAACGCTGATTTCTTGACCGATAAATCTATTCGCGTATTTTTCATATAGCTGATCACTTAAGGCTATAAGCCTCTTACTTCTTTCTTTTTTCACTTCTGGAGATATTTGTTCATCCATTCTCGTGGCCACTGTACCTGGACGCGCACTAAATGGGAAAACATGTAACATATCAAAACATTCTTCACATAGATGATAACTATCCATAAAGTCTTCTTCTGTTTCGTGAGGGAAACCAACGATGACATCACCTGAAATCATCACATTAGGCACTAATGATTTGATTTGTTTAACACGAGAAATAAATTGCTCTCTTGTGTATTTACGGTTCATGAGTTTTAAGATTTTATTTGAGCCACTTTGAAGTGGAATGTGCAAATGTTTAGCGAGGTTATCTTTTTCTTTAACAAGGTTGATTAATTGGTCATCGATTTCGCTTTCTTCAATAGAAGAGATTCTTAAACTTTTTAAATTAGGTATTTTTAATAATTCATTGATTAATGAAGAGAATGAGCAATCTTTTAAATCTTGACCATAACCACCGACATGAATACCAGAAAGAACGATTTCTTGATATCCTTGTTCGACAAGATATTTAGCTTCGCTTATAACATTATCTTTATTTCTTGAACGCATTTTTCCTCTTCGATAAGGAACGATGCAATAGGTACAGAAATTGTTACAACCATCTTGCACCTTAAGGAACGCTCTTACGTTATCGGTATAAGATGTAATGCCTAATTCTTCATATTCGTATTGTCTGGTGTTTTCTTCGATGACTTTATAATTACCACCATCTTTTAAGGCTTTATTGATGAGTTCAACAACATCTCTTCTATGAGATGTACCTAAAAGAATTGTAGGTTTAATTTCTTCTTCGATAAATTTATGATTTCCTTGTGCGTAGCAACCCATTACTGCGATGACAGCATGAGGGTATAATTTTTGCATCTTACGGATGTGTTGACGTGATTTTTGATCAGCTGTTGCAGTCACTGAACAGGTGTTGATAATGACCACATCTGGATTAGTATTATCTTCTTTGAAACCTTCCTTGATTAATAATGACGAAATAGCGCTTAATTCATAAGCGTTGACTTTACAACCAATGTTAATAACGGAAAAAGTTTTCATGCTCTAATCAAATCACGGAAGTGAATAAGTCTTACTAAAGTTGAAGAAATAAAGCCATTTTCAAATAAAGCCTGGATAAATCCTTCTCTATCAAAATTAAAATAGGCATCCACTACTGGCTTAATTCTTTCTAACATATGAGCGTAGTTAGGATGTCTTAAATAGCGGTCAAATAAAACGACTGTACCATCTAATCTACCTTGCTCATTAACGAAATAAATCGTATTGGTGTCGTAATGGAAAAACGCTGTTTCTTTATCATCTTGTTTGATTTTCACAAGTCTAGAAAAATGCGAGTTATATAATTCACTACCATAGACATCAAATGGATCGATAACTGTATCTTGGAATTTATCTTTTAAACTAGCATAAGGAGAGGTTAATAACTTCTCAGGTTCGTCAAAATAAATTTGATTTAATGTTCTTGTAAAAAATGGGATATAAATCTTCTTTTGACCATCTTGATAATATGGTTGTTCAGAAATAATTTCATGCAATGATTTAACGAAATTAGCGTGAGCATTTTTATTATTAGAATTGATATAGCTTTGTAAGTTTTCCGCTTCTTGTTCCATTAATGTTTTATTAATATATCCATAAAGCACGACATTAGCGCGCATGACATTAAATGGTTCGTCACCTGGTTCATAGAAAAATGTAAAGCGTGGGATCTTCGTTAATAAGTGACGGTTATCTAAAAAGAAGCGATATTCTTCGCTTTGTTCAAAAGCTGTTCTTTTTTTAGCTTTAGCAGCGATGTATTTTAATAACTTTTTCATCTTTCTAACAAATATCCTATCACACTTAAAGCATAGATGGCGGCAGTTTCAGCGCGTAATATGCGCTTGCCTAAAGATGTTCTAATAAATCCTTGATTGACTAACATATCAATTTCTTCTTTAGAAAAGCCACCTTCAGGACCAACAAGGATGGTAACAGATTTACCTTTTGTTAAGCCTTTAAAAGATCCTTCAACATCATTAGCATCTTTCTCATAAGCGACATAATTTAAATCACTATAAACTTCTTTTGGTAACTTCTTTAAGTTATAGATACCTAACAACGTCGGGACCACTAAACGATGTGATTGTTCACTCGCTTCTTTCATGATCTTTTGATAACGGGCACATTTCTTAGCAATATCTTTTTCTTCGTAACGGACTACTGTTCTTTCGCTTTGGATTAAAGCAATCTTTTTGACACCTAATTCAGTGGCTTTTTGTACCACTAAATCTGTTCTATCACCTTTGGTGAGAGCAAATAATAATGTCACATCTTCATTAAGTTCTACATCGCTATTTATTTCATGAACAATATAGATATTTAATGGATTAACATTTTCAATACGACATAAAAAGAGTTTGTCATTAGCGACAACTTCAATTTCATCATCCTTCTTCATGCGCATGACATGTAAAAGGTGATGTTCATCTTCACTTTCTAATTTAATGTGTTCTTTACTAAGTAAAGAAGCAAAATATCTTTGCATTAGACGATGAATTCTCCTTCGCCGTCTTTTAAATTAGGTAAGAAATTGTATATTGAACCAACAATCGCATTAATAGCGTAAACCACGATAAACGGAATAATAACCGCTAAAGCGATATGTGCATGAATAGCAAAATAGAATAAAGCAAATAGACCACCGATAATAGCTAAGTTAGCCACTAACCAAATTAAGCCAATCACTGCTTTTTTGATATAAAAGAATGGAGCGCCAGTAAAACCAAGAGCAAAGAAAAGAACGATCATGCTTTTGCGGCGTCTAACGACTTTTTGGCCTTCCTTCATTTGATTTAAATCAATTTGAGAAGTAACTTCAACAGTTTCGCTATCGATACCTTGTAATGGGTTCTTAATACCACATACTGGGCATAAATCTGAATCGAATTTTGTTAATCTTGCTCCACAGTTACGACAATTTGGCATACTCTTTTTACTCTTAATTAGTTTACTAATATTTGAAATTAAAAGCACGAACCTTTTTGCAAAAGTTGTGCTGTGAATATATTGTAATCAAAAGATGATGAATAAGACAACAAATATTATAAAATATTTTAAAATCCTTATTGCTAAGTCGAAATCTTTTCTATATAATAATAACTCGCTTGCTAAGTAAGCGATTTGGCTGGATAGCTCAGCTGGCTAGAGCAATCGGTTCATACCCGGTCGGTCGACGGTTCGAATCCGCCTCCAGCTACCAAATGATGATTACAGTTCCGTGAAAAATCGGAACTGTTTTTTTTATTATTTTTAGTGTGTTTTTTAAAACCTTATTGCACCACTAACACTTTGTGTTCTTTAGATAATAGATAAATACTTCTTGCTAAATATGTCGCACACGATATAATTTAACTGTGGAAAGAAGGTAAGTAGTATGAAAGTTGCCATTAGATACTTCACTAAAAGTAAAAAAGGAAATACAGAAAAGATTGCTAGATTCGTTTCTGAAACAATCGATGTAGAAGCATTAGATGTCACACATCCATTAGAGGAAGATGTCGATCAACTATTGCTAATTAACGCGATGTACGCATTCGATGTCGATAAAGCAATCAAAGATTTCTTAGAAAATAACGCTAGTAAGATTAAATGCTTAATCAACATTAATAGCAGTGCTTCTGGTTCATCAACATATAAGTCCGTTAAAAAAGTCGCGGATAAATACAATATTCCAATGTCAGAAAAGGAATTTCACACCGCTGCTTCATGGATCTTTATTAATAAGGGCAGACCAAACGCTGATGACTTTAAGAGATTAGAAGATTTCCTAAAGGAAGTGGTCGTTAATGGATAAATATGATTCATTACTATTAAAGAATCAGCTTTGCTTTCCTACTTACGCTGTTGCTAATAAGATATTAAGAAAATATCAACCACTTCTTGATAATCTTAATCTCACGTATACCCAATATATAACCATGATGGTCATGTGGGAAAAAAAGACAGTTAACGAAAAAGAACTCTGTGAGACTTTATATTTAAAAACAAATACATTAGCCCCACTTCTTCAAAGATTAAAAGAAAAAGGATATATCTCCATTACTAAAGATAAAAAAGATAAAAGAAATCTAGTTATCTCATTAACAAGTGAAGGAGAGAAATTAAGAGAAAAAGCTGTTGATGTTCCTCCATCAATCGCAGAAGAATTTAATCTTAGTGAAGAGGAAGCTATGTTCTTATACAAGATTCTTTATAAGATTCTTGATAATTAATAACAAACAAAAAGGGAGAGAGAAATTATGGAAAAATATGATGTTATATTTATTGGTAGCGGCCATTCTTGCTGGCACGGAGCGCTCATCTTAAAGCTTCAAGGCAAGAAAGTTGCCTTAGTGGAAAGAGATTTATTAGGTGGCACATGCACTAATTATGGCTGCGATGCGAAGATTTTACTTGATTCACCTATCGAATTAAAAGAAGCATTAGGCCGTTATCAAAATATCGGTTTAGCAAAAGAAGCGGAACTTAACTGGAACGCTTTAATGCAATATAAGAAAGGTTACATTGGTGTTTTACCAAATGCCTTAGATGGTTTATTCAATCAATTTGGTTTTGATGTATTAAGAGGCTCTGCGAAATTTGTTGACGCTCACACTATCGATGTCGGTGGTAAACAATATAATGCTGATTACTTTGTAATTGGTACTGGTCAAACATATATCCCGCTTGATATTCCAGGTAAAGAATATTTCAAAGATTCTAGAGACTTCTTATCTTTAGATAACATTCCAGAACATGTCACTTTCGTTGGCGCTGGTATCATCGGTATGGAATTTGCTTCTATCTGCTTATCATTTGGTAAGAAAGTTGACATTGTTGATTTAGCGGATAGAGCTCTTGGTCAATATCCACAAAAATATGTTGATCAAATCGTTAATAAGATGAAAGAAAAAGGCGCTAACTTCTTATTTAATAGACATGTTTCTGAATTACAAAAAGTTAATGATAACGAATATGTCTTAAAGACAAAAGAAGGCGATGAAATTAAATCTAATTACGTCTTAGTAGCGGTTGGTCGTAAGGCTAACGCTGATGGATTAAATCTTGAAGGTTTAGGTATTGAATATTCCGCTCGTGGTATTAAAGTCGATGAACATTTAAGAACTAATGTTAAGAACATCTATGCTTCTGGTGATGTCATTGATAAAGCTATTCCAAAGCTTACTCCTACTGCAGAATTTGAATCTAACTATATTGCTTTAGATATCTTATTACCAGGATTCTTAAAAAGAAAAATCCAATACCCTGTCGTTCCAAATTTAGTGTTTACCTTACCACGTATTGGTCAAGTTGGTGTTTCAGTTGATAAAGCTAAAGAACTTGGCTATCGCGTTGAAGAAGTTGAATTTGGTAAAACCATGGCGTGGATGAATAAAAACGATGTTAATGAACATCTCACCTTCGTCTTTAATAAAAAAGGCGAGCTCGTTGGTGCCGCTATCTTATCAGATCAAGCGGGTGAATACCTTGATTTATTGACCATTATCATCAATCAAAAGATTAAGGCTAGAGACTTATCAAGAATGATATTTTCCTTCCCAACAACAACATATGGTCTCATCTCTTCTTTATTACCATTAATGCTGAAGAAATAAGACTAGAAAAGACTGCTTCTAATCACTACTCTAAGAAGCAGTTTTTTTGTATTCAAAAAAGAATTACAATAGAAGTATCTATTTAAGAAAAGCTGTTTATGTTTTGTTTAAGGTTATTTAGTTATATTTCTTAAAGAAAACATTAAAAAGGAAATTAGATTATGAAAAACTCCCTAAACAAATTATCTTTACTTTTAATTAGTGCTAGTTTGATGAGTGGCTGCACTCATCCGATTACTAGCACAGTAGAAAATAATTCAAATAGCCATACTTCTTCTATTGTAGAAGAAAGAATAAGTTCCTCTAATGATAAGAGCGAGAATAACACCACTAGTAATGTTAGTAGTAGTTCTTCTGTTAGTCCCACTACTAGTGTTAACACTAATCCAAATAACTGTAATAATCATGAATTAGAAGAGACAGTAACTAAGGAAGCAACGCTTATTGATAAAGGCGTTAAGCATTTTAAATGTCCTAACTGTCACGCTGAATTTGATAATTATTTTTATAAATTAGACGAATTTGTATTTGAAGACATCACTTTCATGGATGATGGTAACGAACATCAAATATTCATCAGTGGTCTTCTTCCTTATGGTTGTTCTGTCAAATATGAAAACAATACTTTAAAAGGTATTGGTTCTAAAGAAGCCACCGCTAAAATATATGATGAAAGCAACAATCTTCTTTTAGAAAGGAAAGCTAAAATCAATATTGTTCAAAATATTGGTCTACCAAATATCAGAATCGTGACCGAAGATGGTACTGATCCTGATTGGCATTCAGTTAACGGAGAAAGACCATATAAGAACATGAATGTCTCTATCGATAACTGCGATTCCACCTATGTTAAAAACAATATTGCGGGTGAGATTAAAGTAAGAGGTAACTCCACTAATCAAGAATCAGTTGCTAAAAGAGCGTTCCGTTTAAAGTTTACTAGTAAAAATAATTTATTAGGTTTAAATAATGGCGTAAAAGAAAAGAGCTGGGTCTTATTAGCGGACTTCTTTGATCAATCTAGATTCCGTAATGAAACAGCATTCACTATTGGTAATTCCTTATTTAATTATTCTGGTTTTTATTCTTCAGATTTTAAACATGTCACTTTATATATGAATGGGGAAAACCGTGGCGTTTACCTTTTAGCGGAGCAACAACAAGCTAAAAAGGAACGCATTCCAATTAACGAACCAGAAGACGCTAGTACGGTTAAGACTGGTTATTTAATTGAAATTGATGGTTTAGCTAGTCAAAGCGGTAAGATTAATAACGATACTCATATCGGCACTCATGAAGGTGACCCATTCTTCACCACTGGAACAGGTTCCACAGGTGGTATGTGGGGAGGTTGGGGAGGCCAAGGAGGCGACTCCATCAATGGCGTTAATATCACCGATAAAGCATATGTCATTAAAACCGATGTCTTTGGGGAAGAACAAGTACCATTTATTAGAGATTACACAGATAACGTTTTAAAAGCATTTAAGGGTTTACTTAAAGGCGAAAAAAAGCAAATTGTGGATGAAAACGGCGAGCTTAAAGATAGCCCATATGACACTCAATATGAGACATTAAATTCTTATATCGATTTAGATTCATTCTTTAGAATGTATATCTTACAAGAGTATTTAAAAGACTATGATGTCGGTTGGGGCAGTTTCTATATGTATGTTGATTTCTCCTCTAATAGCAAAGCTAAACGCTTAACGATGGGCGCTCCATGGGACTTTGACTTAGGTTTAGGCAATAAGCAAGCTTCTAATGGTGGCTGGGGAGGCTCAGGTGACCAAGGTAATAGCAATAATGATAAAGATATCCCTTCTTCTGGTATATCCTCTACGAAAGATAATTTCTTAAATAGCAATGAATACACTAACGGCATGACCACATTTAATCCTTGGTTATATATGCTTAGTCAAACTGATTTCTTCCAAAATATGATTAAAAAGTATTATTCTATTTTTGATAAGTCTAATATTTATGAAAGAGTAATAAGCACTATTGCTTATGAACGTGTTGCCTTTGCGGAATCATTTAATGATAACCACGCTCGATATGGGAAAGGTTCATCTGGTTCGACATTAATGCAAACTAGACAATATGATTCTCATAAAGACGCTACTGACTATTTAATCAAATGGTTAGGCGAAAGAAAGGCTTATTTAGATCAAAATTGGGGTAAATAATGAAAACAAAACAAATAGCGTATTTATCATTATTAACGTTATTACTTGCTAGTTGTAACACTACCGCTAGTTCATCTTTAGAACAGCCTTCTACCCATAATGAAAGTAGTCATACTACTTCAAAAACAAGTGAAACACCAACTTGTGACCATGATTTTGTTTTGCAAGGTAATGTTGATGACGTACCAACGATTATTAGGGCCAATGGCAAAGAATATGTTTGTTCAAAATGTGGCGCTAGTAAATATGAAGGGGCAAGTTACGATTTAAATGAATACGCTTTTAAAGATCAAACTTTTGTTTATGATGGTCAAGAACATAAGCTTGTCATTAAGGGTATGATTCCTTATGGTTGCACCGTGGAATATGAGAATAACAATCTCAAAGAGATTGGTAGTAAAGAAGCCACCGCAAGAATCTATGACAGTAATCATCAATTAATTGATCAAAAGAAGGCCACTATTAATATTATTGAAAACACTGGTTTATATAACATTTATGTCGATACATCTAATGTTGAAATAGTTTCTAAAAAAGATTATGTTCCAATGACTTTATCAACTGATAATTGTCCTGATATATATATAAAGAACAATCTTACTGGTGGCATTAGATGCCGCGGGAATGGCACATATACATATGATAAAAAAGCATTCCGCATTAAATTTGATAGCAAAGCGAATATGTTTGGCTTAAATGATAATGCAAAAACCAAAAGCTGGGTCTTATTAGCGGAATATGCTGACCAATCAATGGTCAGAAATATGACCGCCTTATATTTAGGCAATTCTTTATTTAATTATTCGAATAATTATGCTTCTGATTATATGCCTGTTAATTTATATCTTAACGGTAAATATCATGGTCTATACGTTTTAGCGGAGCAACAACAAGCTAATAATAATCGCATTAGAATTAATGAAGCGGCGACTGATTATCAAGGAACTGATATCGGTTATTTAATGGAGCTTGATAGCAAAGCGGATGAAGAAGATTATTACATCACTGTGGGTAAAGGCTCTTCTTCTACTTGGGGACAACAAAACGGAGACCCATTAGATGGCGTGATGATACCTGGTAAAAAATACGCTATTAAGACAGATTGCTATTCTGATGAACAAGTTAAATTCGCTAGTAAATATCTAAATAATGTTTATTACGCTTTGTATAAAGCAGTACATGGTGATGGCTTATTTGTTTTAGATGAGAACAATGATTTAAAAGCTTCTCCATATAAGAGTCAATATGAAACGCTTAATTCCATCATTGATTTAGAATCAGTCTTTAAGATGTATCTTTTATGTGAATATATGAAAGATATTGATGTTGGTTATGGTAGTTTCTATATGTGGGTGGATTTCTCTTCCACTAGTATTTATAAGCGTTTAACTTTTGGTGCGCCTTGGGATTTTGACTGGAGCAGCGGTAATGTGAAAGACACATATGTTTCTAGCAGCTCTGGAGAATATAATTCACAAGCGAGAGGCAATTATAATCCTTGGTTCTTTATGTTTTCTAAAACCAATTTCTTCAAATCGATGTTTAAAAAATATTACAGTGTCTTTAAAAATTCACAAATCTTAGAAGGTGCGATTGATCAAGCAAATTATTACGCTGCGGCTTATAAAAGTGAATACGAAAAGAACTACGCCAAATGGAAAAACTTAGGTCAAATTACTCCTGCTTACACTCCAGAAAGCGCTCGTAATTTCAAAAAGCATCAAGATGCTGTCGATTATCTTACAAATTGGTTAAAAAATAGAAAACAATCTCTCGATAACATATTCAAAGAATAAGTGAGCAATTTTCTTGATTAGAAGTATACTTAGGAATATAATTTCTTGGCATGCTTAAATCAATTAGAAATTTATTTAAATCTCGTGATATGACAACCGGCAACTTGTTTGCCAAAATCATCTTGCTCGCCATTCCTGCAATGCTTGCGACAATGGCACAACTTTTATACACCACAATTGATTTAGCAACAGTCAGTGCTGGGGATGGCGCTGAATCAATGGGCGCGATTGCTTCTAACACTGCTCTTATCAATTTAATTATTGTTGTTTTTACTGGTACTTCATTAGGGGCTAATGTCATTCTTTCTGAAGCGATGGGTGCAGGAAATAAAGAAAAAGCCAGTAATGTTTTACATAGCTCAATGTTGTTTGCTTTAGTAAGTGGCATCTTTGTGGGTGTTTTAGGTTTCTTTATTAGCGATAACTTATTAGAGTTAATGGGAACAGAGGAACACTACTTTGCTAAAGCAGCATTATATTTAAGAATATATTTCTGTGGTTTACCTTTCTTAATGTTATTTAATTACGCCGCTCAATTATTAAGAGCGCAAGGTGACTCACGTTCACCATTTTTAGCGTTATTGATTTCAGGTTTAGTCAATGTCGGATTTGACTTCTTATTTGTTTTCTCAATGCATATGGGTGTAGCAGGTGTGGCTTTAGCCACAATTATTGCCGAAGCTATCTCCGCTTTGATATGCATTTTATTCTTAATTTTTAGCAAGAAAAACTATGTAAATTTATCTTTAAAGAAACTTAAAATCCATTCCGAATTATTAGAAGTTTTAAAGATTGGTTTACCAGCGGGTTTACAAGGTTTCTTCTTTTCTTTACCTAATGTTTTTATTCAATCTTCTTTGTACACAATCGATCCAGGTAACGTTAATTTAGAAAATGGTGCGACTGCTTCTGGTAACGTCGAAGGCTATTTTTACGCGATATGTGATGCAATTGCGGTGTCCACGATGACATTTATTGCCGCGAATATCGGTGCGAAAAAGAAAGAGAATATTAAAAAATGCGCTTTCTATGGTTTGATATGGGGCGCAATATTCTGTGCAATTATTGCCGTTGTTATTTTATTGTTCCATAGACCAATTCTTAGCTTATTTGTTAAAGAAAAAGAGGCCATTGATGCTGGTTACACTAGATTATCCATTATGGCATATCTATATTTCTTTGACTTTACGATGGCCTATACCGCAGCGGTATTACGTGGTTTAAAAAGATCTAAGTTTCCAATGTTCACCACTCTTATATGTTGCACTGTGTTAAGAATCGTTTTGATTCTCACTGTCTTCAATAATGTTGAAGTGTTCCATACTGTCTTCTGGCTATATATGCTCTTCCCAATTACTTGGGTAATCGCCACCACTTGTAACTGCATAGCTTTAGCGGTATTTATGCCAAAAGACTTGAAGAAGCTTGAATTAAGCGAGCATACTAGAGAATAAAAAAAGCTTGAGGTTCACTCAAGCTCTGTTTTTATTTGTGCAGATTGTTTTGATTTGAATTTTATAAGCATCAATACCATTGAAGCCGCTAAAACAACACATTCAAACATCGTTCCTAAAACCTCAAGAAAAACAAGACTTGAAGTTACAGAAGTATCGTATTGGGTTGCTTGAACGAATGTAATAATTGTAGAGAAAATATGAACTCCTAACACTGTTATCGCAGCAAGTAAAGCGAGTCGACGACTAATCTTTTGCTTATTGTTAAAAAAAGAGAAAATGAAAGATGGTACCATAGCGCCGATAATAACCAAACTTGAAACATCAAAAACAATAGCCTGCAAGGCAGTATAAATATCAGAAAAACCATTCATGATCAAAGATATTCTTATACCTGCTGTAAAATAAAGAATAAATGCTTGGAAAGCTATTGTCATTACTATGTAATAGAAAACATTATTTAGTTTTGAAGAGACAACGTAATCTTGCTCATTTTTTCTAAAATTAAATAAAGATAAAATAGCAAGAGCGACTGGTAAAAGACCAAAGATAACTTGAGCTAAAGCATATATTAACCAGTACATCATCATTTTGATATCTTGATCTGGATACATTATTATCTGCATCATTTTTGTTAGACTGAAAATTCGATATCCAAAATATATTATTGACGCGGCAATTAATAAAACTGATGCTGCTAAGCTGTCTTTTTTATTTTTAAAAGCAAGAATTGTCAAAACAAGGGAAGGAATAGACAAAAATAGATTTATTAAGCAAAAGATTAAAACAGTCGTGAAATCTAAAACATATGTTGATGACGATGATGATATAGACACCGAATAGATTATAGAGACTATATCATAAAGCCCCTCTAACAGCATTAATGTTAACCCTGAAAATAAAAAATACTTTTTGCTCATAAAAAATACCCCAGTGACTAGTATAGCAAAAGTGCTGATTATATCAATAATTTTATAAAGGTAAATAATGGCTAATAACAACCCATACCGCGAGTAAGATAAGGATGCAGCCACCGATGATACCGGCAATTTCATATTTGCCTTTAAGTAATCTCATGATTTGTTTACCTAAGAACAAACCGATAAGTGATATTACAAATGTTAAAACTAAAATAATAGAAACATGTAACCACACTGTTACCACTGTTGATAATCCAGCGTGTAAAGCTACACCGGCGGCTAAAGCATCCACTGCTGTAGCAAAGCCGTAGAGTAGCACTTCTTTAATAGAAAACTTTTTAGCGCATTTCTCTTCTAACGGCTTTTTCATTTCTTTAATTGATTCAATAAGCATCTTGATGCCTAAGAACAATAAAAGCGCAAAGGCTAGCCACACAACGATTAAAGAAGCGATTTCGCCCGCTTTATTGCCCGTAACGCTTCCCGCTATAGTTTCGATTAATTCAACAAGCCAGAAGCCGATTAAAGGCATTAATGCTTGCATAACACCAAATGTGCCGGCAATAAAAAATGATTTTCTTTTATTAATATCGGTATAAGTAAGTCCATCAGTTAAAGCAACGGAAAAAGCATCCATTGATAAACCAATACCTAAAAAGAAGACAGTTAATAATATCTTTAAGCTCATATTACTTAATATCAATCCAATATCTTTCTAATGGTTTTTCATCTTCTATGATGATGTTTTCAAGGACACCACCATTTCTAATAATTGATTTTTTAGAACCAATGTTATCTGAATTACAGCACATTAATACTCTATCTATTCCTAGTTTTTTACATTCCAATAACCCTAAACGAATCATTTCTGTCGCATAGCCTTTTCTTCTTTCACTTGGTCTAATGCCATCCCCGATATGGCCACCACATTTGAGTAAATGTTCATTTAAATAATGGCGAATATTAATAGCGCCCACTAATCTATTTCTTTCCTCATCTAATAAAAAGAATACAGAATCAGGGACAAATCCTTGTGAAGTATCTTTAGTTTCTAAATGTTCTAAATAATAATCAAAATCATGATAATCGTTTTTAAAGATTACCCAAGGTGAACCATCGGTGTGATTGATTTGTTGGTCTAATTTCCATTCATCAATCATTTCCCCTAATTGTTTCTGATATTCTTTACTTAATTTGATTAGTTTTACTTTCATAATAACAAGTATGATAGCACTCACTTTATAAAAATAAAAGACCAGTAAATTATACTCTGTATAAGTATGAAATAAGTGATAGACTTTCTTTCGTTGGAGTTATTTATGCTAAGCAAACAAAAAATGATCATCTTATCAATGATTAGTGTCATTGTTGTATCTTGTTCTAATAAAAAACCTTTAACTTTAGAAGAAAGATTACATGAAGCCTATTTAGATGTCATAGAGCAAGATGAAAAAGATATCAGACCATTAGTGAGTATCACTAAAGAAGAAAAAAATATTGACTGGAACGACGAAGGAGATCGAGTGCTACTATTCACTTTCCATAGATTCCCTACTTCTTATCCAGAAGGAGAAGAAATCACCTTCACATGGAATGAATCATGGCTTTGCTCAGTGAAGGAATATAAAAACTGGTATCTGTCTAACAAAACCAATATTAATGATCATCTTCTTAGAACTAAACAAGTTTTAGGAATGTCACACGAAAGTAAAAACACCTATATTACATCCATGTGGTTAAAGCCAGCTGATTTAAAAAGACCTGGTTATGTTACGGACATTACTAAACCAATGGCATTATCCTTTAGCGAGAACGAAACAGAAGAATATAAGACCTGGTTTAACAATCAATACTATTATTCATATGATGTTAGTAAGCTTCCATGGACTAGATTAGGTTATACCTATGACTGGAGCGAAGAAGCCAAAGATAAATATGGCCTAACTGAATTTATTGCTTTTAAAGGCACTAAAGCGATAGTCGACAAGACACTACAAGTGGAAGACTTCCTAAAATCATTTAATGTTTTAAAGAAATAAAATAAAGACATCTCATTGAGATGTCATTTTTTTCGTTTGGCGGAGAATTAGGGATTCGAACCCTAGCAGGACTTGCATCCTCTATCGGTTTTCAAGACCGACCCCTTCAACCACTTGGGTAATTCTCCTTGTGGTGGACCATCCAGGACTTGAACCCGGAACATAACGGTTATGGGCCGTCCACTCTAACCGATTGAGTTAATGGTCCATATTTGAGGGTTTACTAACCCTTTAAACCTCTTGATTGACGATCCATATCTTCCACAACGATGTCGAAGATTTCGCCTAAGGTCGCACAATGTGAGAGTAAATCCCATGGCTCATTTGTGTGGAAATGGATTTTAATCATTTCATCATCACCAACACAGATAAGAGAATCACCTTTCATGTTTTCTAAAATCCAATCAGTAATTTCATCCTCGTCAAGACCTTGACCTTCAATTAATAATTGGGTGTCATAACGGTATTGTAACATGGCTCTACCCCCTATTTTATATTTAATCACAAAGTGATTATAAACAATTTGGTGGATCCGACGAGAATCGAACTCGCTACCTCCTGAATGCAAATCAGGCGCTCTCCCAGGTGAGCTACGGACCCATTGCTGT
>JAGBLL010000094.1 GCA_017635465.1 Bacilli bacterium | reverse complement strand
GAGATTCTTAGTTGGTACTATTAACTACGGAGGAAGAGTCACTGATGATAAGGATGAAAAATTAATCGCGGCTATATTAAGCAGTTACTTTAATGAATTGATATTTGATGACATGTTTAAATTCTCCGAAGGAGAAGGTTACGAATCACCTAAAGTTGACACAGTGCAAGATATTAATGACTATATAGAGACTTTACCTTTAGATGATGAACCTGAAGTATTCGGTCTTCATAATAATGCTAATATCACTTTGCAAAAGAAATTAGTTAATGAATTCATGGAACCTCTCATTGGTATCCAGCCCAGAACGGCAAGCTCTGGAGGAAAAAAACCGGATGATATCGTCAAGGATATTATTCTTGATATAAATACCAAATTCGCCAATATTCAGTTACTTGATTCAACTAAAGCTAATCAAAAATCAATTTTGGTTAATCCTGAAGAAGATGAGGAAGAAAAAAAAGAAGGTGAAAATAAGGAAGAAAAAAAAGAAGGGGAAAACAAAGAAGAAAAGAAACCGGAAGAAAAAAAAGAAGAAGAAGTTAAAGAAAAGAAAAAGGATGAAAAGAAAAAAGGCAAGAAAAAGAAAGACGACAGACAAAAGAAATCACCTTTGGGTAACTTTTTATTACAAGAAGTTGATAAATTCAACAATTTACTCCAGGTAATAACATCCTCATTGCATTCCCTCGAACTCGCAGTTAACGGTACTGAAGTTATGTCACCCACAATAGAATTAGTGTTTCATTCTTTCCTTGACGGTTTAGTTCCTAAATTATGGGGAGATAACTCCTATTTATCTCTGAAGCCTTTGGCTTCTTGGATCAACGATTTAATTCTTCGTGTTAAATTCATGTCTGAATGGTTATACGATGGACCAAGATTATCCTACTGGATTTCCGCCTTCTTCTTCCCACAAGGATTTAATACAGCCGTATTGCAAACTTACGCAAGGAAAACTGAAGAAGCTATTGATAAGTTAGCTTTTAGAACTAATGTTTTAGATAAAAGATTAGGGGATGAAGGTATCGAAATTCCTGAAGATGGTGTTAATATTAATGGACTTCATTTAGAAGGAGCTTCTTGGGACTTTGAGAAAATAATGCTTAAAGAACAAGATCTTGGAGAATTAAGCATTGAAATGCCGGTAATATGGTTAGAGCCTGTTAGTGTTAGTAAATTGAAGAAAATTGGATTTTATGAATGCCCCTTGTATAAGACGAGCAAGAGACAGGGAGAATTATCTACTACTGGACACTCTACTAACTTTGTTATGTATTTCTATTTGAAATTTGATGAAATGGATGCGACTAAAGACTCCGAACATTGGATTAGAAGAGGAACTGCTTTACTTACTCAGTTAGATAAATAAGTGAATTTAAATTAAATAAGAACTAGTTGTTATTATTAATTTATTAAAAAACTACTAATTTCTTTATGATTAATAAGAATTTGTTAAAGTTATAGAATTTTTTTTATTTTAATGAATTTATTATTTAATTAATAATTATTTTTATATTATAAAAAATTAGGTGAAAG
>JAGBLL010000093.1 GCA_017635465.1 Bacilli bacterium | reverse complement strand
TTCTTTTGTCATATGCTTTTGTTTCACATGTTTTTCCTCCTTTCGACGGAAGCATAGACATATAAAACATAGCATTTGTAAAAGAAAATTCCGAAAAGCAAAGTTTAATTCGAAAAACGGAATTTAATTTTGCAATTCACGTTTAAAAAATTTGTCTTAAAAAATTATTCTATAAATGATACTGATTTGTTATATTTATATAAGTATTTATCTGGAAAGGGAGATCTAGATGGCTTTAACAAATGCTAAACAATACCGCCGTAAAATGAAGATGGTTGGTAAAACATGCTACACCGCAAATATTTCTTATTTGTTAGTTCATGTTATATATCTTATATTCTTTATTATTTCTAAATACACCGCTTTAATCATCGTTGATGCAGCGATTATTGCGATTTATTTATTGTTCTTTTTATTAATTAAAAAGGAAAAATACTATATCTATGCATTATGCTGTGGAAATCTCTATTTTGCATTTATTTCCGTTAGCACTATCATGCTCGGTTTTGGTACAGGCTTCCATTTGTATTTAATTGGTTTATGTATTGTTTCTTTCTTTACGACATATTTCTCAAAAGTTAGAAACTTAAAAGGTTCAATTGTTTGGGTTGTCTTATCGTTTGTTATTTATTTAACTTTGTATTTAGTCACTAGATTTAACGCTCCATATTATGCTGTTCCTCAATGGCTAGAAATAACATTGTTTATCATTCATGCAATTGCGGTATTTATCTTTGTAGCCGCCTATATGGTCGTATTTATTAGATACGCTACTAAGTTAGAAAATAGAATCATAAACGAATCTAGAACTGATGAATTAACACAAATTAGCAATAGATATGGCCTATATGACTATTATGATTCTGATCTTGATAAATCAGATAGCTTATTAGCCTTATTTGATATTGATGATTTCAAAAACATCAATGATTCATATGGTCACGTCTATGGCGATTATGTTTTAAAACGTGTTGCGGAAATCACCACTCAAACATTAAACGATGCATTTATTTGTCGCTTTGGTGGCGAAGAATTTGTTGTCGTTTTAAACGAGGATAAAGAAGCCTCTTATAGGGACAAATTAGAAACATTAAGAAAAACAATCGAAAAAGAAACATTTGAATTCAATAACATTAAGATTAATATCACTATCACTATCGGTGCAGCAGAATACGAAGAAAATATGTCATTAGACAAATGGGTTGAAGCGGCTGATAAGAAGATGTATCAAGGTAAAAATTCTGGTAAGAATCAAATCGTATTTTAGTTCAAATATTAATTAATCGGTATAAACAATACCTTCATCGATATATTTTTGCATGTTGGTTGTATCATACCAAATACCTGGAATGAGTATTTGTTTTGTGCATTCTTTACCTTCCACAGCGAAGATAGCTTGTTCCACTGCTTGATAGCCAATTTCAGGAGAGTTTTGTGCGACGGCCCCTAATAACTTAGGTCCGCTTTCTTTATTCATCCATTCGATGTGTTTTCTACCAGCATCAAAACCAACGAATAATAGGTCATTATATTTATTACCACTAGCTTGAATAGCGTCATAAACTTGGGTCACTACTGGCTCGGCGGTAAGATAGAAAGAAGAGCATCCTCTTTCATATAATGATTCCAAAGCAGGTACATAAGCGTTACCATCACCACCAGGTTTTACTTCTTCGATGATTTCGCATCTACCTTTAGTGTCACTATTTGATTCCACTAGTTCGTTAAAACGGTCAACAAAGCCCGCTGATCTTTGATAAGCAGCACCTGATTCGTCATATTGGATGACACCAATTTTATATTTTTCACTAGTAGATATTTTATATCTAATGCTTTCATAAAGATGGTCCGCCGCCATACCAGAAGCAGCATAATTGTCATTAACAACTGTTGAACATATTGGGTTTTTACCAATAGCGTCTAACGCTTCAACATCTTTTTGCCAAACACCTGAGTCAAAACTGACAACTGGTACTTTGGCGTCATAAGCTTGTTCTAATAAATCAGCAACACCTTGACCAATACATGATAAGACTAAGGCTGGACTACCATTAGATAAACCAGTTTGGATTAATTCTCTTTGTACTGGAAGGTTTTCTGGTGTTTCCGTATCTGGCGCTCTAAAGGTGAAATCATAATTATATTTATCAGCGGCTTTTTTACAACCAGACTTAACAGATAACCAGAAAGCGTGTGTTTGGCCTTTGGCCACTACTGCAATTGTTTTATTCTTTTGATTATTAGCGTTAATTACCACCACTAATGAAGCAATAGCTAAACCAACAGTTAGACCACTGGCGGTTATTAAACTAATTAATTTAGTCTTCTTACTTGTGGTGTTTTCAGGTTTATCAATGCGGCTCTTCTTCCATAAATCAAGGATGACAGCGGCCACGACAATGACGCCTGTTAAAACATAAGTGAGATAAGTGGAATTCATTTCAACATTGAATCTTGCTAATGTGAAATTAAGGCCACTTCTAACCGCCACCAAGATTAATGAACCTAATACTGAACCGAAAATTGAAGCAACACCACCAGTGGAACTTGTTCCACCGATATAAATACCAGCGATAACATCTAATTCAAAACCACTACCAGAGCCGATAACGATTGTGGCAAATGATGCTGACCAGAATATACCGGCAATACCAGCGCACATACCACTGATGATATATGCGATTAATTTATATTTCTTAACATTAATACCTGATAACTTAGCTGCTTCTTCGTTGCTACCAATGGCTAATGTATATCGACCAATGATTGTTTTATACATCAAAACAATACCAATAGCTAAGAATAGCAATAGCCAAATAATGCCTGTTGGGAAGCCATTAGCGTTAGAGAAAACAAGGTTATACCATGAACCTGTTGGATAATAAATATTTGGATCTTTAGCAAATAAAGCAGAGATACCTCTTGCCACCATCATCGTACCAAGAGTAACGATAAAAGGTGGTAATTTTAATCTTGAGATTAATAAGCCGTTTAATAGACCAAATAAAGCACCAACGATAATCATCAACGGAATGACTAACCATAATGGCATGCCTGACATATATAACTTGCCCGCAAAAACGGCAGAAGCAATACAAACTGTACCTACTGATAAATCAATGCCACCTGTGGCAATTACAAATGTTGCACCAATAGCCATAATCGCATAAGGCACGAATGATTGAACGATACTTAAAAGGTTATAAGCTTTAATGTAATTTGGATTAAGGATGGTGAATGTTAAAACTAAAATAACTAAAACAAACAAAATGATGATACTTTGTTGTGCTTTTTTGAAAAACGATTTACTTCTATTCATTGTTAATCACTCTCTCCTCTCTCATTGTGGCGTATTTCATGACTGTTTCTTGTGTGACTTCACTAATATCTAATTCCGCGGTTATTCTTCCTTCGCACATGACGATTACCCGATCACATAATTGCTGGATTTCCGCTAGTTCGGAAGAAACAACAATAATTGATTTACCGTTTTTAACCATTTCTTTTAATAAGTTATATATTTCACTTTTTGCCCCTACATCTACCCCTCTAGTGGGTTCGTCAAAGATAAATATGTCTGGGTCTTTTAAAAACCATCGAGCAATAATTGTCTTTTGTTGATTACCACCTGAAAGGTTTTTAATCGAAGCATAAATAGAAGAATATTTAACTTGTAATTTTTCGTTCAATTTTTCAATTTCACCATTCATCTTAGCGTCGTTCACTAACGAGAATTTAGAAAATTTATGAATAGAACTTAATGATTCGTTATCTAAGATTGGACGTTCGTTCATTAAGCCATATTGTTTTCTATCTTCAGATAGATAACAAATACCAACATTAATCGCCGTATTTGGTGAATGAATCTTGACTCTTTGCCCATTAACAAATACTTTGCCTTTTTGTTTACGGTCCGCTCCATAGATGCAGCGCATAGTTTCTGTTCTACCAGCACCCATTAGACCTGCAAAGCCGAGAATTTCTCCTTTTCTTAAGTAAAAAGAAATGTCTCTTACCATTTTTCCACGAGTGATGTTTTTAGCTTCTAAAACTACTGGAGCGTTAGGATCAACTTCGCTATGTTTTTTAACTTCAAATTTAAGAGTTCTACCAATCATTAACTTAATGATTTCATCACGATTAGTGTCTTTAGTGTTTAATGTTTGAATGCAGTGTCCATCTCTAAGAACAGTTATTCTATCGGTAATTTGAAATATTTCATCCATGCGATGAGAGATGTAAATCATTGTGACTTTATTTTCTCTTAAGACTTTTAAAATCTTAAATAATTCATCGACTTCTTTTTCTGATAACGCTGCGGTAGGTTCATCAAGAATTAAGACTTTAACATCGTCTGATATCGCTTTAGCGATTTCCACCATTTGTTGTTGACCGATAGTTAGATCTTTAACTAAAGCTGCTGGATCGATATTTATATGCATCTTTTCAAATACTTGCTTAGATAATTCGTTGATTTTTGTATCATCGATAAATGGACCTTTTTTAAATTCACGACCAATAAAAATATTTTGGGCGACGCTTAAATCTTTCATGAGATTCAATTCTTGGAACACCATTCTGATACCAATCTTTTTAGCGTCGTTAACGTTATTAATCGTGACTTTATTACCAAATGCTTCTATTTCACCTGTATCGCTTTTTAAAACACCACATAAGATTTTCATTAATGTGGATTTCCCCGCGCCGTTTTCGCCCATTAAGGCATGTATTTCACCTTGACATAATGAAAAATCGACATCATGTAAGACATGGTTGTCAAAAAAGCTTTTATTGATGTTAGTCATTTTGATAACTAAGTTATCCATCTATTAACATCATAAACCTTTAAGCGCACAAAAGTGCCACACAAAAATAATCATTTTATTTTTCTTTGCTTTGACGAAGTTGCTTAATTCTATTCTTTAATTCTTTCTTAAAGTCTTCAAATCTTAAATTAGCGATTTCTTTATACTCTTTAAGTTTTGTGGCTAGGTGAATTGAATAGGCAAAATCAACCGCCATTGCGCCCATCACCATTCCCACAAAATATGTGTAAATTAGGTTTTCGCTAATCCAAGAAATACCTTCCACTAAGAATGGATTCAAAAGGAAATAATATAAAGAACCAACGACTAACCAGATCAAGGAGAAAGAGGGACAAATAATGCCCATGATGTTTCCTTTACGGTCACTATAGTCCCATAATTTAACTTTCAATCCTTTAATGAATATTAATCCAGCAATAAATTCCACGACTGTCATTCCCACACCGATGATAAGAATGCGAACAATGATGTCCACTATTTGATTAGTTATTCCAAAAGGAATATTACTAACAGCGTATAAAACTAGAACACCAAAACCATAAATTGGTAAATATGGGCCTGTTAAGAATCCTGGGTTCATCCATTTCTTTTGAGAAACAAATCTTCTGAAGAACAATTCAATAATCCATCCGATTAAAGAACCGATAACAAATAATGTAGAAATAATAACTAGATACTTCATGATTGACTACCTTCTATTTCTATTCTAGCACCAATAGAACAAAAAGGACTGACACTATTGCATCAATCCTATTGTTAACATATGACAAGGATTTCCAATAATGATACAAATCGAACACCTTGAAGTATTTGACGAACACTATTGTTTTTCTTTCCAATACTTGAGATTTGGAAGCATTCCTCTCATATAAGTTCTGGCTTGGTCTTCAGGAAAACCTTGAGCGACCATATGAGGAATGCATGTGTTGATTAAATCGTCCATATTGTCGTAAGTGAATTTCTCATCGTGATAGCACCACTGACAGTAGTCTTCGTTGAATGAACCATCTTTTTCTTTACTCATCAATGAATCTTGCAATGGCATACCACAACATTGGCACACTAGTTGTCTCGGTGATCCTAAAAGAGTGTTAATTGACACATCAAATAGTTTAGATAGTAGTTTTAATGTTTCAGTATTTGGTGTGGTCTCACCGGTTTCCCATCTAGATACAGCTTGTCTAGTAACCATTACTTTTTCCGCTAGTTCTTCTTGGGATAAATTATTCTTTGTTCTTAGTTCTAGTAATATATCTTTTGTTCCCATTTCGTTTACCTCTAACTATATTGTATGGTTGCTAGTTTTGTTATCAAGCAACTCTCTGTTGCTTTGCAATTATTCCTCTTCATAGTAGTACGAATAATCAATGCCTTTCATAAAGATATCTCGATTATTTATATCTTCTATTAAGGCACTATTTAGTAAATCAAAGATAGGTTTTGAATCGACAGGACTCTCTTTCATTGCCGACAAATAATCATCCTTATCAATCTTTGACCAATCAATGCATTTTTGTAATCTGTTTTTCAAAAGTAAATCAAGCCAAATTCTGGTAGTTCTGCCATTGCCTTCCATAAATGGATGAGCGATGTTCATTTCGATGTACTTATCCACTATTTCATCAAATGTATTATCCGTCATTTTATCAATGTCTTTTAATACTTGTGGCAAGAAATCTCCATTCGCAAAAGTAAATCCACCTTTAGAGATCGTTTTGGTTCTGATTTTACCAGCGAATGGATAAAGCCCTTCAAACAGATAAGCATGAATCTTTTGCAAAGCAAGAGTCTTTCCAATTTCATCTTCTTCTATCAAATCAGTCTTATAAAAGTCATAAGCTTTTTTCTTACTTTGCTCATCGATTGGGTCTAATAAACCTTTTATCCAATCTTGAATTGCTTTTTTATATTTAGATGGGACGATTGTAAGGAGTAATCTAACTCCTTCTTCGTTAATAACATCAGAAAGATATTTTTTGCCATCATCAGCATATAATTTCAGTTGTCCACAAAATGGTGACAACTCAGGATTTCTCACTTTGACATTATTCCAATATCTTCTAGGAGAATTAGGCTCCACTAAAATACTTATAAAATCTACAGCGGAATACCACCACAAAGAATTATCATTATCCCAAACCGCACGAACAGGTTTATTATTAAAGTATCTAATTGAGTGTTTTATCATATGAATATGATAACATATATGAATTCAGTTGTCCACAAATTGATGACATTCCACGATTGTCCAGTTTTGTTTCCAATAATTGTCCATAGTAAATTCCTAGAAATGTCAAAGGAAATTGCAATCTTATAAAAGAAAGAATCACATTTTTGTGATTCTTCATTTTGGCTAATCGAGCACGCCTTCTTTCAAAGTATGGCTTTAGATCTAATGTTATTCCAAATAGTCTACCATCACAATAAATTGGGGTGTTCGTATAGAGTTCCGCTTGGTGAACTGAACTATTAGTATACTGAATACCATAGTCTATGCCTATTGTATCATCCATATTCTCGTTTCGATATTTGAACATGATGATTATTTCTTTTTCAGACATATAAATCTTATTAATAAATGTAGCGACGACCCATTTCTTCATAGCGATATCATCGTCATATCTTTCAACATCAAATGCATAGTTCAAACAATCGATTAATGCTTCTTTAAATTCTTCTTCAGTATAAGCAACATAACTATTGATTTGTTTCTCTAATTGCAGTTTTGTTTCTTTGAGGTCTTTTATTCGATCGATAAAGATATCAATATCCGCTCCCATCTCCACTGCTTTTCTTAATGAGGTCAATCTTTCGTTAACTCTTGTAAGTGCTGATTTAAGAGGTTCCACATCCTTTTGCTGTGCTCTAAATCGTTTAGTCATTTCATCAATAATCAAATCGCCTTTAGGGTCATTCCTATAGAAATTGAATAGTTCTCTGAAGATTATATCTTCTAATTCATCTTTCTTAATGGTTACAGGCGGATGGCCTTTTTCAGGAGCATATTTACATCTATAGTAATGATGAATCTTTCCTGATTTAGATGTTCCAGCCTCACATTTAAGTGGCATCTTATCATATAAGCAATAAACTTTTCCTTTTAATAAGAATGGCTTCTTTGCTCTAAACTCTCCTCTGCTTCTACGGTTCTTCCACATCAATTTTTGAACCATATCAAAGTCTTCCTTGCTGACAATTGGAGGAAACGCAGTTGTGTTATATGTATCTCTAAACCAATGAATGCCACAATAATGCTTATTCTTTAGAATATTATGCAAAGTTGGATCCTTTATATAACGTCCTTGCCTATCGGTATAACCATTCTTTTTGAATAAGCGACAAATTCCTTTAACTGACATTCCGTCATGTAGATAATGATTGAAAGCCTCTTTAATAATGAAGGCATAATTTTCATCGATAACGATCTTTCTATTTTCATCGAACTTATAGCCAAGTGGCATCCTTCCACCATTAAACTTTCCTTCGATAACGTTTTGAGTCATGCCTCTAGATACTTTTGCAGATAATTCCACAGAGAAATATTCAGCAAAGGCTTCATTAATGCCATCCATTAAAACAGCTTCTGGACCAGTGACATTTGCTTCGGTTGCAGATAGCACTCTAACACCAAGTTTCTTTAATTCACTTTTGTATTTAGCGGCATCCGCTCTACTTCTAGAGAATCTATCTCCTTTCCAAACAATAACGCATCCAAACTTTCCAGTTTCGGCATCCCCTATCATTCTCATGAATCCTGGTCTTTTAAATTCGATGTCCGGTAAAGCGTGGCGTCCATGGATCTCGAAATATAAAAACAACTTTTTTATTAGATGTTATTTCGTATTTCTTTTTAAATTTCCACAGTGTTACAACGCCGTCTTCATAACTAATTCGTCCAAAATAA
>JAGBLL010000092.1 GCA_017635465.1 Bacilli bacterium | reverse complement strand
CTAGGCATATCAAGTTGAACTGTTGCTGTAACAGGTTTTTGAGTAGATGAAAACATTGTTTGTTCCGGAATTGAAACAAATACTGATGCATTTTGAATAGGAGGAATTTTTCTGATAAGTCTTGCTAACTCACCATCAATTGCTCTAACCAAACGAATTTTCTTATCTTCTTTGGTAGATGTAAAATCACCTTTGTCAAACATTTCAAGTCCTACGTTTTGATCCATAAGACCGCTTTTTACAATCGCTAATAACGCTCTATCACGTTCAGATTTTGTATATTTAGGTAAAAATAGTGTTGATTTTGTACCATCAACTTTTCTTTCAACCGTAATACCTTCACGAGCCAAAAGTGCTTGGATTTCTATAGCTTTACCTAAATTATCAGTTGTTAACAAATCAAGCGGTGTTTTGATTACTTTTTCTTTAACTACCTGCCCGCCCTTTGATGCGCTTACTGATGAAACTACCGCTACTGTTATTAAAAGTGCAAAAACTAATACACCTACAGCCAGCGCACCTATTAGAAAATTTCTGTTATTTAATAAAGCTTTAAAATCCATTTTATTTACACCCTAGTCTATTATTGTACACAATTGTGGTAATTCTATATTATACCTGTATTTGCATTATTTTATCATATGTTTGAATGATTTTACCCGCAATAGTAGTCGCAACGTTAACATTAATTTCCGCTTTTGCCATTGCTGTCATTACATCGTGGATATCTACATCTTCATTACCGGACATAACATCTTTTAAAAGATTATCAGGCGCATTCAAATCCTTGTTAAAATTTTCAATCAACCCTGATAAAACTCCTTTAAAATCACCCACTCCGGGTTCTTCAATACGTTCCATACGAGCAGGATACATACCGATTGTACCAGTATCCAACTTTGTATGTTGTATACGAGCTGCTAAATCATAATGTGGATACCATCCACTTCCAAAACCGTTTGTCATAATGCACACCTTCTTTTTTCTTAAAGGGGGTTACACCTTCGCCCCGATACCGTTTGTTAATTTCTTCGTCACAAACTTTAGATACTTTAACAAGTTTGATTAAATATCCTCCATTTGTGCTAGTTTTTCTCAAAATCCATCAACAAATTTAAGGGGTTTGCTCATGTATATAAGGATTTTCTCTAAAATGTCAACATTTTATTTAAAATTTTTGAAATAAAAGAAGGTTGAACTAAAAAGTCCAACCTTCATATGAATATTTATTTAATCACTTATTTAATGTTAGAATAAGTCCAAGCATCGAATGTAGGTGTTTCAGAAATATTCATTTCTTTCTTAGTTTCACCTGTAGTTGAATCATCATGAGCGATTGGCTTATACAATCTGTTATAATATTCAACAACCATTCTATCAGAATTGAAGTATGCATCAGCAGTTCTGATAGCTTGTCTCATCATTCTTGCCCATTCTTCCTTATTGTTGTAATAAGTAGGAATAGCTCTATTTTCGATGATATCCATAATACATTCATGATCTTTCCAATGTCTTTCTTCCCAAGGCATTTCATCATCTAATCCTTCGTATTCAACAGTATAACCGTTAATACCATCAAAAGTACCTTCTACAGTCCAACCGTCGAAGATAGATAAGTGTACTGCACCGTTGGCATTAGCTGACATACCTGATGTACCTGATGCTTCAAATGGTCTAAGAGGTGTATTCAACCAAATATCTGAACCTTTCTTAAGCATTGCAGATAATTGAAGTTCATATCCCGGAAGAACTACAACATTCTTTAATGAGTGAGAACGATTTAACAATTTGTTAAACATTTCTTTACCCATAACATCATCCGGATGGAATTTACCTGCGAATATGATTTGAACTTTATCTTCATCTAATAACTTATTAATTCTATCTTTATCCATAAGAATTAACCAAGCACGTTTGTAATCAGCAAATCTTCTTGCCCAAGTAATTGTTAATACGTCAGGGTTGAATCTTTTACCTGCAACGTTCGCTATATACTTGAATAATTCTTCTTTCATTTCACGTTTTGTAGCAAGTAATTTTTCAGAAGAATCATCACCTGTAATTCTCTTATCTTGCCAATAGTGTAAGTTAACAGCGTTGGTAATAGCTCTGATTGGACATCTTCCATCAACCCATTCCCACATTTTGTTAGCTACTAAACCGTGCAATTGAGATACTGCGTTAGCAATTCTTGACATTCTCAATGCTGCAACTGTAAGTGAGAAGTTTTCACCACCAAGCTCAATTGCTCTTTCTCTTGAACAACCTGAGAAGAAACCGCCTTGCATAAGTGTATCAACCCAGTGAACTTCATTACCTGCTGCAACAGGTGTGTGAGTAGTAAATACTGTTCTTTTCTTAACTTCTGCCAAGTCTCCATTATGTTGTCTTAACAATTCAAATGCTGCAGGAAGAGCATGACCTTCGTTCATATGAACAACGTCAAAGTTGTAGCCAACTTCTTGAAGAACTCTAACACCTGCAATACCCAAAATTGTTTCTTGAGCAATTCTGATTCTTTCATCACCATCATATAATCTGTGAGAAATTCTCTTTGCCCATTCACTATTACCTTCAATATCTGTTGTTAACAAATATACAGGACAAGCACCAAAGAGTTCTGGTTCAACTCTATATGCTTTTACTTTAACTTTTTCGCCAAATGTTTCAACTTCAACAGTTACACCTATATCAGTTAAAAAATCATAATACTTTCTAATATATGCAACTTCTACATTTCCGGAATGGTCAATTCTTTGGTCATAATAACCATAAGACCACAACATTGTAACACCTACCATAGGCATTTGTAAGTATCCTGCAGACAACATATGTGAACCTGCTAAGAAACCCAAACCACCTGAATAAGTATTTAGTGATTGATCTAATGCTATTTCCATTGAAAAATATGCTACGTTTGGTAATGACATAATTTTATCCTTTTCTTTTAAAATAATAATACTTTTGAGCTATCTATAAGATAACATTTTCTATATTTATACCAACAACATACCACAAATTCAATAAATTTCTGTATTATTTACAAAAAAATAGCTCAAACATCGGAAATTGCTTATGTACAGTAGTTTTTACAAATGAAGTTTTGTAAAGAAATAATCCTTAAGAGTTAACTCTGTGGAATGAATTCAGTATGGGCATGAACGATTAATATATGTAACAAATTTTTATTTTTTTAAAATTGCAAATTATTCTATGACTTATATATTATAGTATTACAATTTATAAAACATGGAGCTGATATGGGCGTAGAAATTAACCCTGAATTTATTAAAGCTGCTGACACTTTAATAAAAGCTTGTCAAGATTTAAAAGAGGCTGAAGCAACCGACAATGAAGAAGAAATTGCAAAAGCAGAAGAAAAAAGACATGAAGCAGAAACTATTTATTGCCAACTTCAGGGTATGATTGACGGAACTAAATCAGAAGAAGAAGTTCAAAGATTAATTGATGCTAAAATGTCAGAAGTAAGTATTTTTTACGATTAGTACCAAATATAATAAACATATAATCAAAAAAAAGGACAAGCAATAGCTTGTCCTTTTTTGTCGATGGCGGGACTTGTCTTGGATTTGCTCCACGCTCACAGAGTTTTGTTTTCGGTACTTCGTACCTGCCAACAAAATCTGTTCGCTATCCGGACTAACTTCGTGTCGTCCGTCCGCAAATCCGCTGTCTTGCTACGCTCGCATTAAACGGAACCGTTCGCAATCAAAATCAGAAGCGTGGTTCTGATTTGTTCTTGCTCACCTTTCGCAACTTCGTTGCTCATTCCTCTGCTCGCTTGCGCTGAACCCGAATGAACTTCGTTCAACGGATTCGCGTCATTGCCATACGAGCAATAAAACAGACGATAACCAAAGTCATCGTCTGTTTTATGGTGTCGTAAAGGTTACTAATTTGGAACCTTATAATATCTACCAACGAATAGTTCACATCATGAAACAGTCCACACAAGAATACTACAATATGAGAATGGTGTTAGGTCTTAATGTTGCATAAAATATTATCTTGATTATGTATTGATATAATCAAATTAGGGTGTTATTCTTTTATCATGAGATGTTATGAAAAATTTGGATGGGGCGGTAAGCGAGAACAAGCAGGTAGAAAGAAAACTTGTCTTAAAAAAGTGCCATTTAACAGAAGAATTAACGAAAATATTTTGAATATTTTGCATGATTATGCCAAAAGACATAATATAACTGATACGGAAGCGTTAGAAAGTGCTATTTTATTACAAAGTAATATTGAAAAATTAAAAGGAGATAAAGTTATGAAAATTTGTATTCCGACAAGTGAAGGTAAACTGTGTGGACACTTTGGGCATTGTGATTCATTCACATTTGTAGAAATCAACCCTGAAACAAAAGAAATTTTAAGCATAGAAGAAAGAGTTCCTGAAGAAGGAATTTCTTGCCAAAGTGCAAGTTGGATTTCAGAACAGGGTGTAAGTAAGGTTTTAGCAGGCGATATGGGCGGCAGACCTATGATGATGTTTGCAATGAACGGTGTTGAAGTTGTAGCAGGTTGCCCTGAATTAAAAATTAAAGAATTATTAGAAAAATATATGGCTAATACTCTTGAAACAGGTGAAAATGCTTGTGGTGGAGAAGGTCACGATCATCATCATTGTCATCATCATGGCGAAGGACATCATTGCCACCACTAGGGTAATGTGGGTAAATAATTGAGATAAATCTGTAAAAGATGTATTATAAAAATGCAATTTATTATTTGTGAGGTTATATGAAAGTTATTATTGTAGGCGGTGGTGCAGCAGGTGCAAGCTGTGCCGCAAGATTAAGAAGATTAAATGAAGATGCTGAAATTATAATCATTGAAAAAACGAATGAAGTTTCTATTGCAAACTGCGGTTTGCCATATTATGTTTCAGGTGTTATTAACGAAAGAGAAAAAATACTTGTTTCAACTCCTGAAAAATTCAAATCTTGGTTTAATATTGATATCCTTTTGAATACTGAAGTTATTAACATTATGCCTGATGAAAAAAAGGTGTTTTTAAGTAACGGCGAGGAAATGAACTATGACAAACTTGTTCTCGCTCAGGGTGCAAGTCCGATTGTTCCGCCTTTTGAAGGTATGGATAAAGATAAAACTTTCATAGTCAGAAACCTTAATGATGCAGATAAAATCAAAAACTATATCCAACAAAACAATTCTAAAAAAGCAGTTGTTGTAGGTGGTGGTTTTATCGGAATTGAAATGGCGGAAAACCTTACTGAAATGGGGTTGGATACAACTCTTGTTGAATTGGGAAACCAAATACTTGCCCCTGTTGATGAAGAAATCGCATCTGTTGCCCAAAACGAAATGAGAGATAACGGAGTTAATCTTATTCTGTCTGACGGAGTAAAAAGTTTTGACGATAACAACATAATACTTAATTCAGGTAAAGTTATTGAATTTGATATTGTTATTATGGCAATCGGTGTCCGTCCTGAAACTGCACTTGCAAAAGTTGCAGGTTTAGAAGTGAACAGAGGAATTTTAGTCGATAAATATATGCAAACCTCAAATGCTGATATTTACGCGGCAGGCGATAGTGTTGAAGTAAAAGATTTTGTAACAGGTGATAATGCCCTTATTCCGCTTGCAGGACCTGCAAACAGACAAGGGAGAATTATTGCTGACAATATCTGTGGAGTGAACAAGAAACTGTCAACCTATAAAAACTCACAAGGCACATCTGTCCTGAAAGTATTTGGTCTGACTGTTGCAAGTGTCGGTAACAACGAAAAACAGTTAAAACAAAAAGAAATTCCGTATTGGAAAACTTTTGTTTACGGTCATTCTCATGCAGGATATTATCCGGACTCAACCCAAACACTTTATAAACTTTTATTCTCACCTGACGGGAAAATACTAGGTGCGCAGGCAGTCGGGCAGGAAGGTATTGAAAAAAGGATTGATGTAATAAGCTCTGTTATGAGAAACAGTGGAACTGTTCAGGAGCTTATAGATAGTGAACTGTGTTATGCTCCGCCTTATAACTCAGCAAAAGATTCAGGGGTAAATGTGCTTGGCATGAGTGCCGATAATATACTTAAAGGGCTTGTTAAACCTGCATATTTTGAAGATTTGGAAGGCTCGTATTTAATTGATGTAAGAGCAAATATTGCATATAAAACAAAAACAATAGAAGGTGCAATTAATATTCCTATTAGTGAAATTCGCTCAAGATTAAATGAGATTCCTACCGATAAAAAAGTGGTTCTTTTCTGTAATACAGGTTATACAAGTTATAATGCATCAAGAATTTTGATTCAAAAAGGGTTTAATAACGTATATTCTCTTATGGGCGGAATAACCTTGTATAAAGAAATAACTAAAAATAAAGAAGGTAAAGTCGCTTCAAAAACTCCTGTTGCAGTCGGAGGTGGATATAGCCAAAATTCTGAGGTTATTAAAATTGATGCTTGCGGACTACAATGTCCGGGGCCGATTATGAAGGTATCTAATGCTCTAAATAACGCAAATAATGGTGATATCTTTGAAGTAACTTCAACAGACAGAGGATTTAAGTCCGACATCGGTGCTTGGTGTGAAAGCACAGGAAATACTTTGCTTGATTTAAAACAGGATAAGACAAAAATTATTGCTACAATCTCAAAAGGTAGTGAGGTAAATATGGAAAATAAAGTTATAAATAATGGTAACGGACAAACTATTGTTGTATTCTCAAATGATTTAGATAAAGCTCTTGCATCTTTTATTATAGCAAACGGCGCAAAAGCAAGCGGTAAAGATGTTACAATGTTCTTTACTTTTTGGGGGTTAAACATCTTACGAAAATCAAACGTGTCTATTAAAAAAGGATTCATTGATAAAATGTTTGGGTTTATGATGCCAAAAGGCGCAGAAAAATTAACCCTTTCTAAAATGAATATGGGCGGAATGGGTTCTGCTATGATGAAATGGGTTATGAAGAATAAGAATATTTCAACCCTGTCTGAACTCATACAACAAGCTCAAGACAGCGGTGTAAAGTTTATTGCCTGCAATATGTCAATGGATGTTATGGGTATAAAAGAAGAAGAACTGATAGACGGAGTTGAAATAAGTGGAGTTGCAAAGTATATTTCAGAAAGCAATAATGCTAACTCAAACCTGTTTATATAAGAAGTTGTTATGAGATTTTTTAAAATAAAACAGACTAGGATAAATTCCTAGTCTGTTTTATGGTGTCGATGGCGGGATGGTATCGGATTATTCGGGTAAGCATAATGATATGGCGGGACGTCTTGCTACGCTCGCGTTAAACGGAACCGCTCACACTCCCGCCGAAAACTCAACGTTTCCGTCGAGTCGTGTTTCGCCTTTCGCAACTTCGTTACTCATTCCTCTGCTCGCTTGCGCTGAACCCGAATGAACTTCGTTCAACGGATTCGCGTCATTACCATACGAGCAATAAAACAGACGATAACCAAAGTCATCGTCTGTTT
>JAGBLL010000091.1 GCA_017635465.1 Bacilli bacterium | reverse complement strand
TTTTGTCATATGCTTTTGTTTCACATGTTTTTCCTCCTTTCGACGGAAGCATAGACATATAAAACATAGCATTTGTAAAAGAAAATTCCGAAAAGCAAAGTTTAATTCGAAAAACGGAATTTAATTTTGCAATTCACGATTTATTAATAAATTAAAAAATATATTGCACTAGTTTTTTATTCGTGATAATTTATTAACGAGCAAAAAGCAAAACCGGAGTAATCCGGCGACGCAAAACTATAGGGTCTTATATAAGATAGCCAGCAACCTCAACTAGTTTAATACGGTTGAGGTTTTATAATCTTTATATAGATAGCCAGTTGCCTTTTGAGGGTAGTAGTAATTAACCCGCCATGAAAATTGGATGATAGGCACTGGCTTTTTAATTACAATACCCATTGGGACAAACAACTTAAATCACATCTTGAAAGGGTAAAAGATTCACTTTTTAGTTATGTACGACAAATTGCTTGTAAGAAAAAGAAGAAGAAGAAGAATCGCAGAGCTTGTGACGATTATTTCATCGTTCGGCATTGCTTCTTTAGTTATTATTTCCTTCCTCGGTCGTAGCGTTGGTACGTTTACGGTTTCTTTAAACAATAGTGAAGTCAATTTAGCTTTAATAGAAAAAGAGAATTCCACAGCTTATTCCACCTATCTTCGTATTAATGAAAGCGCTAAGTTCATTGAACATTCTTATGATTTCTTTAAATATAAGTTAGATGTCTTAGACGACGAAGAAACTCCATACACCTATGGCGAATTTGAACACACTTATCTTGATAAGACAACTGGTCAAATTAAAACAGGAACATGCTTAGAATTCTTAAAGTACACATTCTATGTGAAAAACGTTGGAAGCAAGACTGCTTCTTACGACATGAAGATTAATATTGACGACCGTACAAGATCAGATGATAACACTGGTAGAAGTCTTGATGACACTCTCCGTGTTATGGTTTTCGAAAATGAACCAGATAGTGGTGAACACAACTATTTGGTTTACGCAAAGAAAGCCGCTGAAAATAACATTGATAAAGATGGTAATAAAACAGATCGTGAATTCATTTCTGATTTCGATCCATCATCTAACCGTGAAACGGATAAATATCCTTTAGCGGAAAGATTCTTAGATGGTAATACCATTGCTCAATACAATGTTTCTAACTTCATTAAAAATGAAATGAGAAGATACACAATCGTCATTTGGCTTGAAGGCGCTGATCCACAATCAAAACCTGATATTGATTACCCAGAAGGTGCAACACTCAAATTAGGAGTCGATATTTCTGCACATGAAAACGCCAATTCTTAAAAAACTCATTATTCCTAGTTTCGTCTTGTTAATTGGAGGCTCATTAGCCGGTACAGTAAGTTCAACTGTCGCATGGTTCCAATATGCTACCAGAGCACAAGTTGCTTATGTCGGTGGTATTTCCCATTGTTCAAAACTATTAAAGATTTCTGTCGATAATGGTGCGCATTGGGGCAATGATTACTACCAAAATGATATGGCAAGCCATATCCAAGGTAATAAATTAAATCCAATTACTACAGGAGTTCAACTTAAAAACGCTGCACTTGATAAGTTCTACAAACAACCAGAATTTGGTATTGGTGGTACTTACGATCATTGGTTAGAAGCGAACAGCTCTAACTATGCTCGATTTGAAATCCTTGTTAAGTCAGTTGATGTTGATGGCGCTGATGCAGAAACAAGATTAGTAAATGATGTTTACATCAATAAATTGATTATTGAAGATGACTCTTCTAATGGAACTGGTTCTGATTTATCAAATTCAATCAGGGTCCATTTAGCGGTCACCAGTTCAACTGGTACATCTAATTTCTTGTTTGCAAAAAGCGTTACTGAAACTGTAGTGGGTGGTACATTAGACTTAAATGATGACGGAAAGTTAGATAAGAGTCTAGATAGTTGGGGCGTCGATGATTGCATCTACGGTGTTGAAGGTGGTAAACAAACTTCCTATAAAATTGATGACACATCAGTTATTTCTGAAGATTTAGATAATCCATCAGGCGTTTCAATTGGTAAAACAGGCGATGCAGATATGAAAATCTTTGTCACAACTTGGATTGAAGGTTGGAGCAAATTAGATCATGGTCTAACAGGTAATGCTTCAGGTGCAACAAACACACCTATTTGGGATCCAGTCAGTTATATCAATAAGAGATTCAACGTTGGTATTAGACTCGGCGTTAAATCACACGATAGTGATCACAATTAATTACAATCATTAAAATTTAGTAATTTACGTTAAATTACAAAACAAACTATTTAAAAAATTATCCAAAAAATAAAGAGATTTAACTCTTTATGAGAAAAAACAATTATGAAATTTAGTAAGAATAAAATTATTGTTTCTGCTCTTGCTCTTGCAATTGGCGCCTCATTAGCAGGCTCCGTTGGTAGTACCATTGCATGGTATCAATATTCCACTAGAGCTAATGTCTCATTCTTAGGACAAGCTAGTGGTATCAGCGGCAACCTTCAAATGAGATTCAAAGGCGAAGATGATTCAAAATGGAGAACAAAAATCACTTACACAGAATTAGGAGCGGAAATTGCTACTCATGGTTTTGGTGAAAAATTAGTTCCTATGACATATGGTGCCATGGACAAAGATGATGCTCTTCCAGAAAACGCCTACATTCAACCAATTGCTGGCGTTGCTGATATGAGCAAATGGGCAAAAGCAACCAAGAAAAACTATGCCGAATTTGAATTAGAACTTCGTTATAACGAACGTGATGGTGTCAAAGAAGGCACACCTGCAAAAGATGAAAAGAACATTGCTAAAGATGTCTATTTATCAAAGCTTCTTATTCAAGAAGACTACACAAATGAAGCTGCTGAAAAAGAAGATTTAAGTGATGCTGTTCGTATTCACATTCACGCTTACAAGAGCGATGACGAAGCTAACACAAAACAAAATAGACTCATCTCCAAACAAGGTGGTACCGCTGTTACAAATGGTAAACTTGATTTAGACGGTGTTGACGGTTTAGATAAAATCTATTTTGGCAGTGACGCCGGTGCTGAATTTGGTTTCGGTGATGGCACAACTGAAGACTATGTTGTTTATGGTAGTGGTGTTCAAACATCCTATGCCGCTGCTTCTGAAGTTAATAACAACCATAAGTATTTAGATGCTAACGAAGTTGAACAAACAGAAACAGCTTATCCAGCATTAGTTACTTCTGATGGTAACGAATTAAAAGATCTTAAGTATACAGGTCCTTCTGGCGAAGTCGACAAGAAAATCGGCGCTGTTGTTGAAGGCGAAGATGCATATTTAAGAGTCAAAGTTACAATTTGGGTTGAAGGTTGGCAAAAATTATCAGACCATGCCACACCAACAGCCAGTTACAAAGCAATTTGGAATCCAAATCAATACATCGATTCCAAATTCGATGTCGGTATTCAATTTGCCGTGCAAGACATATTTGCAGAATAATTTATAAATAGATCATTACACTAGCAAAGTCATGCGTACATGTGTGACTTTGCTGGTGCAAATAAGAAGATTAAAGAAAGGGAAATACATGGGAAAAGCTAGTCCAAAAAATCTAATACTTGGATTATTAGGCTTATGCACCGTTGTTTCAATCGGTGGTGCAGTAAGTAGCTCTTTAGCGTGGTATGCATATGCTGCACGTGCTAATTTAATGTATTCCGGAACTTCTGTCTTCGATAATGGTCAATTACAAATCGGGTTAAAGAGTAGTGCTGCTATATCTGATCTAGTCGACGCTGGCTTAAGCGAAGAGCTAATCAATGGCTCTTATTATTATTTCGCGCCTGCTGGCGAAGGATTAACTTCAGATTTCATGAACATTTACTTAAACGCTAGAGGTTATGCTAGTAATGAACTAACTCCAGTTACATCTGGTGAATTCAATAGAAGTGATGCAAGTACCTATGGTGTCGGTGGTGCTGTCGAATTAAAGAAGGCCCCAACAAGTGAAGTTCACGCTCCTGACTTCCAGCACAATGCTGCTCCTCATTCCTCTTATTCTCAAATGACATTTGCATTTAGAACATTCCGTACAGATGCTAATGGCGATATCCAATATGTTTCTGGGCAAAAAGTTTGGTTAACATATGCACAAACACGTGCATCTGATAATTCAAGCGGTAATGTTTCTAAAGCTATGAGAATGTTTGTTAATCGTACCGCTAGTGTGTATGGCAATAATAATGGATTTATCTTTAATCCATCTTCTAAAAATGCTGGATATACTAAAGTTGCAGGCTTGTTAAGCCTTGATTTTGATAATTATTATGATTCAAATGATAACGGCGAAATCGTTTATGGCGAATATGAAATCTTAGATGGCGTTGATTCTGGTATTATCAATAGTCATTATAGTGGTCCTGATGAAATCCATGATATCAATGGAAGTGGTGCTACTACCGCGGATACATTTACTGCAAAACACGATCCAAATGCTCCTGCGTATTACGAGAATTTGAACAAATTAGACATTAAAAAAGCTAACTACGAAGGTCTTGATACCATTAAACCATATAAGGATGGTAATGGTGTTTTATCCGATGTTGATAGCAACAATCCAACATCAGTTTGCATTACTGGTGGAGAAAGTGTTGGTTACATCGGTGAATTTGATGCTACAATATATCTAGAAGGTTGGGACTTCTCCGTCATAGACGAAGAAAAAGCCCATCAATTTGACTTCCAATTAAGATTTGAAACAAATAGGGTTTAATCTTTATGAACAAAAGAAGAATTGTATTAACCGCTATGATTGGGGCAATCGCTATTTCGACATTGTCCGTTTCTTTATCTTTGGCCTGGTATGCTTCTAGTGACAAATTAAGAGTTAATTCTTTTGATATTGATTTGAGTGGTAACGTTCAATTATTAATGTCGACATCAAAAGAATTAGATACTTTTAAAGAAAAATTAACAAGTGAAGATTTAATAAAAGATGACTTTTTATTCGCGCCAGTTAGTTCGATGTATCGAAGTGACTGGTTTGATCAAAAAGAAGATACGCCTTTATTTTACGATTCATCTTCACCAGCGTTAGATGGTGTTATTACTAGAGAAGAAGCCTCCATAGGCTTTTTCCAACAAAGAATATACCTTTTATCAACCGCTGTTGACTATTATGTTTCATTAGATGTTAGTAACTGCTTATTTAATTGTAACGAAGAGGCTAATCTTTCACGCGCGCAGGCTTTACACAAGCAATACGCTGATGCGAGCGTGGAACAAATCAAAGAAAGCCTTGATAGTCTTCGTGATTGCTTAAGAATGTCCATCTTAGTTAATACAAATGATTGCTATGACTATTACGTTATCGATCCATATAAACAAGAAAACGAAGATATCTACTTCGGTGGTGTCTTAGATAACGATGGTGATGGCTATTATGATATCTATACTGACCACGATGGTAACAAAAAAGAAGTTATATATGGTGAAGTAGCCAATCGTTCTCACGCTGCATATAACGATCCTGTTAATCCCGCTGTGGAAGTTGAATCACTAGATTCTAAAGGCGGTTTCTTCGGTAATAGCTTTGAAGCCAAAAACAGAGAAGATGCATATACCTTCAATAAACAAGGGTCAACAGAAATTGAAATCGCTAAAGAACAATCATACTCATTAGAAGACGCTGATGGTTTAGATACTGAAGTAACAATCCCATGTTATAGAGGCGAACCATCCGAAATCGTTATCTCTATCTATTTAGAAGGTTGGGATAAAGCGTGTATCAATCAAACAATGGGTGCGTGTTTTGACACCAATATAAGTTTTAAATTACTAAGGAGGATCTTGTAATGATTGCTTATTTTGAATATTTAAGAGAAATGTTCCTTAAAGTAATGGGGGATATTGGTACTTTCTTATACAAAGCCTTTATCTCACCATGGACTGATTTAGGTAACAACTTTACTACCTATAATTCATATCTAGGAGCCCACTATAAAGACTTCGGTTTTGCTGGTTGGGTTTTCTGGGTCATCATGTTATTACTCTTAATCGGCTTAGCCGGTGGTTTAATTTTCTTAATCGTCATCTTCTTTAGAAGATATGTTAGATTCGTTAAGAAAGAATTAGACAAAGAAGAATTAGCTAGACAAGTTGAAAGACTTAACTACGAATTATATCAAGCCATCCAAGAAAAAGATAAGATCCTCAATCTTAAAGTTGGTTATATGGGCTTAAAAGGTTCAGAAGCTTCACAAATGGACCAAGAAAGCAAAGATGTTGTGGAAGAAGTGTCCTCCCGCTTCCCAAAACTTATTCATGTTGATAACAAATATAGAGGCACTAACATGGACATTCCAAATCGTCCAGGTTTAACTCTTGAAGAATTATGTAATGCCTTCCGTAACTTTGCTGCTAGCCAATTGAAGTTATATTATAAGGAAGATGTTATTAAACAATTATTCGCCGGTATGGCTGCTTCTAAATTAATCATCTTAGAAGGTATCTCTGGTACAGGTAAAACATCCTTAGCCTTCGCTCTTGGTAAATTCTTTAATTTCGATAGTGCAATTATTCCAGTTCAACCATCATGGAAAGATAGAAGTGAATTATTAGGTTACTATAACGAATTCACTAAGAAGTTCAATGAAACTGAATTCTTAAGAGCGTTATATACAACCACATATAGACAAGACTTAGACATCATCGTCCTCGATGAAATGAACTTAGCCCGTATTGAATACTACTTCGCTGAATTCTTATCCATCATGGAAATGAGAGATCCTAATGACTGGGTCATCGACTTAATTCCTGCAATGCAGGCTAATGACCCTGTTAAATTAAACGAAGGTAAATTATTAATTCCTCAAAACGTTATCTTCTTTGGTACCGCCAATAACGATGATAGTACATTTACCATTTCTGATAAGGTTTATGACCGTGCCATTTCATTATTCTTTGATGATAAAGGTCGTCCATTTGAAGCACCTTTACAAGAATCAATGTCCATCCCATATAGCCAAATCAGAAGATTATATGATGATGCGATTAGTCAATATCCAATTAGTAAGGATATGAAAGATAAATTTGAACAACTTGATAACTTCGTCATTAAGAAATTCAAGCTCGCCTTTGGTAATCGTATTCTTAAACAATTAGAAACATTCATTCCTGTTTATGTCGGTTGTGGTGGTAAAGAAGTCGATGGTTATGACTTCATCTTCACTAACAAAGTTTTAAAGAAATTTGAAGCTTTAAATATCGCCTTCTTAAAAGACGAATTAAAAGAATTAGATTCTCAACTTGATAAGATGTACGGTAAAGGCAATTTCAAAATGGCCCACGCTTTTATCGAAGGCTTAATTAAAAACAACTAATTAATCAATCATGAAAAAAGCAAAGATCAACTCCGTTAAACAAATAAATAGGTCTTATCATTCTCACTTAAAGACCATCATCAAAGGTGTCCATGAAAAAGAAATCTTTGATTCTTTAAGTGCGGGTAAAAACTCCTATTTAAGATTAGATCGTTTAGCGAGTTCATCTTTTGATAAATCATGGATTGAAGTCATTGAAGGTGTCATCTTTGATTTAGGTCAAATCATTTCTAATCCAAGATTAAACACTAAAATTGAAGGTAGCATTACTCCTGTTGAATTAGCGAGAAAAACTAATTCAGAAACAGTTCAACATTTAGCGAGCCATACGCAGTACATCAAAGAAATCGATGAATATGGAAATGTCATCCCTTCTAAATTATTAAGCATGTACGCTGAAGATGATATCCATACATATGAAAATAGATTCATCGCGACATTTGTTAGAAGATTAATGCTCTTCATCACTAAGCGTTATGAATATGTCACTAAATTCGCTGAACTCCGCAACGAAGAATATTTATATTTCAAAAACAAATCCATTATTGATGGCGCGGAAGTAGAAATCGAAACCAAAGTTAAAGTCTCATATAAAAACGATGATGAAGAAGCTAAAGTCAACAGTGCTTATGTTGAAAGAATTAGACAAACAAGAGAATATATTCTCTATTTCTACAACTCACCATTCATGAAAAAGATGAAGACAGAAAAAGATGTCCGTAATCCAATCTTGCAAACAAATATCATTCGTAAGAATGTTAAATATCATCATTGCTATGAAGTATATAGATTCATTGAAACTTATGACCGTTTAGGTGTGAACTATAAGATTGATGAAAACTATTCCAAATTCAATGATGAAGAATTAAACGAATTAAATAGAACATTATTCGCTAACTACATCACTCTTAAAGGCAAAGAAATGTCTAGAGATAAGAAAGTTAACACTAAGACATATAAGCCAAAGATTTTAACATCCGCGGAAGACGAAGCCTTTATCTATGGTCCATTACTTGAAGGACCAATTGAATTCGCTAGAGTGGATGCTGGTTATCAAGAATATTTAGAATCTAAGATTAGAAAAGATTTACCATTACATCCAACTAAGAAAGAAAAAGAATATTATGCGGATGAATACGCTGAAAAGTCTGAACTTAGACAAGATCAAAAACAACTTAATGATTTATTAAAACGTCGACAAAAAGAAGTTAATGCCTTTGAAAAAACTGTTAAGAATATCCTTATCGAGCGTGAAAAAGCTAGACTTAGACTTCTCGAACTCGAAAAAGAAACAATTAGAAAAGAAGAAAATGATCTCCTTGAAGCCGCGAGAAGAGAAATCATCGACGCTGCGAAAGATCATGAGCAACCTGTTAATGAAAATAAACAATCCGAAACTGATGAAGTACCAGTTGAAAAGATTGTTTATGCTCCAACAGTTACATTTGAACAAGCCGCGAGAGAAATATGGCCTCAACTTGATAATCCAAAACCAATTGTTACTAATAAACAAGTTGAGCAACAACCTCAACCAGTTGTAGCCCCTGTTCAAGAAGCTCAACCAGCTCAAAAAGCTGAATCTAAAGAAGATAATAAACAACCACAAGTAGCTTTAGTGCCTACTGTCAGTTTTGAAGATGCCGCGAAAGAGATTTGGCCACAATTAAATGATGCCAATAAAGAAGCGACCGATAAAACACAGGGCGAACAACAACCAGTTGCTACTCAACCAGTGAAACAGCCAGTTAATAAAGCACAAGAATCTAATAAATCCGAAGCAGTAGAAGGACAAGTTTCTTCTAAACCTGTTCAAGAAGAAAATAAGCAAGAACAACAAGGTGAAGATAAAGACGTTCAAGTCGTTATTGCTCCATCAGTTAGTTTTGATGACGCCGCTAAGGATATTTGGCCACAATTAGATAGACCAGTCGTTGTTAAAGCCGAACCAAATAAAAATAATAAGGTTATTAATAATAAAGAAGATAATATCCCAGAAGAAGAACAACCAATCGTGGCAAGTGTTGCTAATAATGAAGAAGATAACAAGAAAGCACATACTGTTTTAGTGCCTACTGTGAGCTTTGATGACGCCGCTAAGGATATTTGGCCACAACTTAATAACCCAACTCCATTAGCTAAAGAAGATAATAAACAAGAACAAGCAGAAGTTAAGCAACCTGTTAAAGAACAACAAGTAGCCGCTGCTACCGCTAATAAAGGTGATAAGCCATTAGTGGCCACCGTATCTTTTGATGATGCCGCTAACGAAATCTGGCCTCAACTCAACAATCCAAAACCATTAGCCAAAGAACAAGCTCATGCTAATGAACCAGTTAAAGAAGATAAGCAAGGTGAAGTTAAACCAGCAGCGCCAGTTGCTAAGAACAAAGTTCAACCAAAAACTAAAGGCAATCAAAGATTAATTAAAGTTCAATTCACAAGAGAAGATGGCACAATTGCTATCATCTATAAAAAGGCTCCAAAAACAGAAGACGAGTCTTCAAATGCTCCAAAAGTAGAACAACCTAAAGTTGCTCCTAAGGCTGAAGTTAAGCCACAACCAAAAGTGGAGTCAAAGCAAGAACAACCAAAACAAGTTCAACCTGTAAAGGCTAATGAACCTGTTAATAAAAAACCAGCTACTAAAAAAGTAGTGGGTAAACCTTTAACTTATGACGATATCATAAGACAAATTTGGCCACAGTTAGACAATCCTCAACCAATCGTTAAAGAACAACCGCATGTTGAAGAAGTTAAACAAGCACCAAAAAAAGAAGAACCCGTTAAAGAAAATAACAATGTTCAAAAATTAAAAGCTGAACCAGTTAAAGAACAAGCTAAGCCACTTAGTAAAGCGGAAACTAGAAAAGCTCGTAAAGCCGAAAGAAAAGAAAATAGACCTCAAAAGGTCGTAAAGTCTAAACTTTCACGTAAAGGATTTAGGAAATAATCATGAGTGAAGAAGCGAAGAAAAAAAGAGTGAAAAAACCAAAGAGCAAGGCTAGAAAGATCATTGAATGGGTCTTCACTGGTATCTTCCTTGCGCTTTTCGCATTCCTCATGGTGGGCCAAATCGATGGTATGGTTCATAAAAAAGATCATTATGGTCAACAAATTAGACTTGGTTACGCCACATTCGTTGTCCAAACCGATTCTATGGAACCTGATTATAAAGTTAAAAGTGCGATTATCACTTTCTTAGATGACGCTGATAAGATTTATGAACGTTATCAAAATAAAGAAAAAGTGGACTTAACATTTATGGATGTTTATCAAGCACCATTAAATGATAATATCCCATCTGATCCAACATTAACTGATAGAGTTCACGCTCCAAGTGAATTACCTATCGTTACCCATAGACTTAGAGAAATGCACGTTAATCCAGGTGTCGAAAAAGGTAAAGGTAAATATATCTTTATCGTTGCTGGTATTAATACCGATGGTAACTTATCTAAAGAAGGCCAATATCAAGCATTTACTGAAAAAGAATTATTAGGACGTGTTATCGCTAATAGTGATTTCTTAGGTGGTGTATTTGGCTTTGTTGGTTCACCATTCGGTTTATTAGTGTTGCTTCTAATTCCAGCCTTCTATTTAATCATTACTTCCGTTATTGATATCTTTAAAGCATATAAAGAACCTGAAGAGGCCACCGAAGGTGGTGCTTCACCTTCTAATAATAATGGTAAGGAACTCAATTTATCGGAAGAAGATAAAAAGAGACTTAAAGAACAACTATTAGAAGAGATGCTTAATAAGAAAAAAGGAGGAGAGCAGTAATGAAACAAAATAAACGCTTATTCATCACTGTCATTATTATTGGTGTCATCCTCTCATTAATGTTCATCTTCTTAGGTTTTGTCTTTTTGGGCAATATTTTTGGTGAAGATAAATTTACTCCTAACTTCTTTAACGCTTTAACATTTGGTATGACCATCATCTTCATGACCATCCTTTATTTCTATATCAATGGTCGAAGCTTAATTATTACTATTCAAAACGATAATGAATATAACTTAGGTGAAAGAAGTACATTTAATAACTTATATGCTTTCCAAAAGAAAGTTGAATTACGTTTAAAGCTTGATAAGAGAGTGCATAAGCATATTATTGCGTTCACTTTCTCATCTTCTTCTGTTACTCAAAATGTTAACAGAAATAGAGAAATCTATTCTTTAAATACCCATATCGCTTCTTTCTTAGATGAATTACCAATTAGATTAGGTGTTAAGAGATCATATTTCGTCTTTGCTTTCTCTCGTGGTGCTTTCTTAATCTACTGTATTAAACAAAACGAACAATCTATTCAAAAGATTTGTGAAATCTTAAGTAAAGAGATTTATGAATTTGGTGAAGCAAACTGCACACATACATGGGTGCAGCCATTCTTTGGTGTCACAGAAATTAGTGAAGAAGAAACATTAACTCACCAAATTGAAAACGCTTTACTTTCTAGAGACCGTTCAGAAAAGAACTTCGAAACAGTCACCTTCTATCAAGAAGCCTTCCGTAAAACAGTGGCCTCTGATGAAGTCGATGAACTATATACCGCTTTAGAAAATAATGAATTCGTCATCTTCTATCAACCAAAATTCGATTTGAATAATAGACAGTTTATCTCATCAGAAGCTTTGATTAGATGGGATAGTAAGAAGTATGGCTTATTAGCCCCTTCTAAATTCCTCGCTAAAGCGGAATCGATTGGTTTAATCCATGATATCGATATGTACGTTTTAAGACACGTTTGTGAAGATCTTAATGATTTAATCAGAAGAGGTAGAAGAACATTACCAGTGTCCGTTAACTTCTCTTTATTTGAATTCTATTCTCCAAACTTCTTAGATAAGATTATGGGTATCTTAGAAGAATTTAAAGTTCCTCCACATTTAATTGAAATTGAAATTACTGAAGGTACATCTCAAGCTAACCAATTCTTATCTATTTTCATTATTAAGAAACTTAAAGAAAAAGGTATCCGCGTTTTAATGGATGACTTTGGTATTGGTTTCTCTAACGTTGGTAACTTAAGAAAGATTCCATTCGACGTTGTTAAGATTGATAAATCATTTATCGATGATATTGTCACAGACACTAAATCACGCGAAATCGTTAAATTATTAATCGGTCTATGTAAGATTAACGGCATGGAAGTCGTTGCCGAAGGTGTTGATAATAAAGAACAAGTAGAAATATTGAAGAAGGCGCACTGCGACACTATTCAAGGTTTCTATTATTCCAAAGCTCTCGAAAAGAAAGCTTTTGAAAGATTCTTAGATAATAACCCATTCGAAAAGAAGGAGGAGCCTAAATTATGATCATGATTATCGGTAGTCATCACGACGATATCCTTTATTTCGAAAATGTTGTCACTAATAAAAAAGAAGAAACAGTTCTTGGCAAATATAAAGTGATCATTGGCACAATCTTTAACCAAGAAGTCCTATTAGTGGACCAAATCAAAACTAACTACCTTAGTAGTGCTTTAACTTTATATTTAATTGAAAAATATTTCGTTATTCTTGTCTTAGTGGTGGGACGCTGTATCGCCTACACTAAAGACTTAAAACCATTAGATATCTGTTTATCTAGAAATGTCATCGCTGGTGATGTTGATCAAATTAATGAAGACAATGTGAAATTTGGTCAAATCCCAGGTTTCCAACAAGTATTTGAAGGTTCAAAAGATGTTATTTCATATTTAAGTAGTGCTTTTGAAAAGCGCACCTACAGTGTTTATAAGGAAGCAAACTACGTTTCCACAAGTGTTGATTACCATAATAAAGCACAAGTCAAACATCTTGAAGAATTTAACCATGTTTTAGGTTTTGAAAACAATGTTGTTTTTGATAACAACTCTGCAGGTGTAGCAATGGCCGCGGAATTATCTAAAGTTCCATTCGTCTCTATTAAAGTTGTCGAAAGATATATCGATGAAATGAGTGACGTTAATACATATTTAAAAGCAATGAAAGAATACGTTAACATCGGTAAAGCCGTTGTCACCTGTATTGGTGATATTGGCCGTAACGAAGTTATCGGTGAGTAGGGGGTAAGGTTATGGAAAAACGTAATAAAAAGACACGTTCAATTAAACATTATTTCCGTTTTGTGACTCTTTTCCCAATTATCATTTTCACCTTATTAATTATCACGGTATCTATTTTCACCACGATTTATTCAAGGACTCATAATATCGTTTACGTCATCCTTCTTATTGCTTTCAGTGTTTTGATGGTTGTTATATACGCTGTTTATACATTATTAGCGGCAAGACAGTTCCATAAGATATTCGTTAACGGTTTATACGCTACAACGATTAGAAACTTTGAAAACATTTCAAATAATGAAAATACATTCATTCCATATCCAAATACACAATATGAAGAGATCACCGCTTTAAATGAACACGTTGATGTTCTTAAAAGAGAACTTAATGGTGCCACTCTTATTCCAAGTGAAAGTAGCTACACTAATTTGGAATTAGATTATGTTGATATCATTAATCAAGTCGTTTCATTTGAATCATTTAAGAAAGAATTAGAAAACATCATCTTTGTGTCACAAAATTATCGTAATGTCTTAATTGAAGTCTATTACGAATTAGGTGATGAAACACTGACAGATGATGATGTTTCTTATATCTTTAAAGTGTTAAAAGAAAACTTTTACGATTATCAAAACGCTTTATATTCCGTTAATGAAGATAAGAAGAGTGTTTATCTCTATCTCCCACGTATCGATACATTAAGTAAGATTAATGAACAATTAGAAACATGTATGCGTAATACATCCATTTCTAAACGTCTCGTGGAAGGTGTGACTACTTTATCCGCACACTTCTCTGTTGTTTGCTATCCATATTCTGATGTTCATGAAATATTCCCAGACTTAAGATACGCAAAACGTCAAAATAAAGATATCTTCTTCTATTTACCAAATAGATTAAATACATTAGAAAATGACGCTATTATTAAAAACTCCATGAACTTAAATAAGATGAGCAAGATTATCGCTCCTCTTCTAAATATGGATATGGGCCTAGAAAGTGTCCAAACAAACGTCAAAGTCATTGAAACAGTGCTCAAAACAGTCGCTCAGTACTTCAAAATGGACTACACAGGTATTATTTCCTATGACGAAGTGAAAAACACCTACAACATTGCTTATCAAGTCGCCGATAAAGAATTATCACCTTTGAGTAAGGATGGTAGCATCGCTAAAGAATTCGTTGACATCATGGATAAGGCTAAAGATGATGATTATTCATATTATTTCGCTTTTAGAAATCACGCGAATAACGCTTTAGGTAGACACCTCGATAGAGTGGGTCTTGAAAGTGGTTTCTATTATGTTGTTAAAGATAGTGAAAGAGTCGTCGCTGTTGTTTATTTCTTTAATAAGAATAAACCATTCTACATTGACTCCTATGTCCAAGAATCTCTAGTGGTCCTTTGTAATAAGATTGCAATGTTTATTCTTTCTGAAAGACGTGATAGAGAAGTCGAAAGTTCATTCCATGAAATTGACTCTATTCTTAAATTAACTGATTATTCCACATATCGTATTTCTAACGAAGATAGAACTCTTCTTAGAGCTAGTGGCACGATGAAACAATTATTCCCTAAACTGGAATTAGGGGAGAAGTGCTATAAAACTCTTTATGGATTAGACGCTCCATGTAAGGACTGCCCATTATTAACAGGCAATAAAAAGAGCATGAAGTTCGGTAATGATAATTATGAAACTTCTTTAGTGCTTTCTGAACATAATAAGACTTATACCGTTATGGCGGTCAAAAACTTATTCAACCGTAAAGCTCATCACCGTTATAACCAAGACTTCATTATCAATTCCTTCCATTCTCTTGTGGAAAATCTTGAAAACGCCTATGAGATCAATGGTAAAGGTTATCTCTTATTATTAAGAATTGATAATATGGATGAACTTATCGAAACTCATGGTTCTGAAGGCTATATTGGTATTATTCGTGACTTTGTTAAACGCATTAAGAAAATGCATAATGGCTTAGAAAATATCTATTATTACAATAACCAATTCTTATCATTACTTTATGAAGAATATGGTCAAACAGACATCTTAGATGAATGTGAAAAGATCTTTAAGATTGCTCATGATCAAACCATGGAAGCTCATCACGCTAACTATGTTTTGAATATCACATTC
>JAGBLL010000090.1 GCA_017635465.1 Bacilli bacterium | reverse complement strand
GCAGCATACCTTATGATGGATGATAAAACACGTGAACAAGCTTGGAATACAATTAAAGATTTTGGTGGTTCAGCTTTAGACTTTGGCAAGAGTGCATTGGGTACTGTTGGCGATTGGATTAGCGATTGGTGGAATGATGGTTCATCCGAAGAAAATAAGCCTAAACCAGAAAGTGAGTCAAAAGGCGGATTCTTAGATATGGTATCTGGTATGGTTTTCGGTAAAGCCGAGGCTAGTCCAAAGAAGAATGATAAAGATAAGACTACTGATACCATTATTAAAGTTAAAGATAAATTAGTAAAAGACAATAAAGAAATAGAAAAATATATTGACACATTAGAAAATCAGCTGGATGAATATAAACAAGAACAAGCAAATTTAGTAAAAGAATTGGCAGATTCTGGAGAAAATGCGGATGACAAAAAAGAAATAGCAGATGCACTAGCTGCTTGCGCTGATAAGATTAAAACGACGAATAATCGTATTGGAGAATTGAAAGAACAACAAGCAAGTAATACAACGCAATTACAAGAGCAAGCAGATGCCTTGGGAATTGACATTAAAGAATTTACTAGTGCTACGAAAGATAGTATTATTGAAAAAGTTGATGAAAATTCCGCCGCCACTAATAAGTTTATAGAGAAAAAGCATCAACAATCTAATGAAATATATAAAAAATTATCGTCAATAGTTGGCAAAGACTTAGCTGAAAAGATTGTTACAGCTGGAGATCATATTTTATATACTGATATTTTAGGCTTTGGCTCGTTATCGGAAATTATTGAAAAAATATTCGATATGACTAATCAGTTATTAGAAAAAGCCGGTGTAAAGAAATATTCTTTATTACAAGGCGATGGTTTCGGAGCAAAATTTTTACGTGGTGGTTTACGATTAGCTGCTAGTGGTGTTGGTATATTTTCTGATACAGGTGCATCATTATTACGTGGTACTGCGAATATAAATGAATTTGATGGTATGGACGCCACGACTGCTACATTATTTGGTGGTTTAGAAACATATGCGGCTGGTAGTGTACAAAAAGCAATTGAATATTTAAGCGGAGATTCTGGATTTATAGAATGGGCAGCAGCACAAGGCATTACTATGGCTATGCTACATTCTAAGACGTATGAAGATATTAAACGTATGGTAGCTAAGTATCAAAAAGAACGAGCAACTATGCGCGAAAAAGTACAGAATGGCGATTATATACCCGATAGCGAGAAAACAGCATATACATATGAATTATATAGACGTGAAGCAGCTAAAAAATTAAAAACTGCAAAAGCATCCGGCGATCAGGAAGCAATAAAAAAAGCGCAGGAAGAATTGCGCATTAATGAACTAGCGGCACAAAGTGGTGGTGATATTGTAGGCGCTCGACAAAAATTTGAGAAAGAACAAGCTGAAAAAGTAGCAAACGGTGGCAAAGATTTAGGCGATCGAGCAAAAGATGCTATGGATCAAACCGTTGATACTGCGAAAGAATATGGAGAAAAAGCTGCTAATATGGCTTTTGGTACTGCGGAGGCTGCAAGTAGTGAGGATAGACCAGAAACTAAAGCTGAATCTGAGCGCTCACGTGAGAAAACTACTGGAGATGCTACAAAGAAAATTACTGACCAGCAGAAGAAAGAGCAGGAATTATCCAAGCAAAGAAATAAACAGCTTGAAGATATGGCAGAACTACACGAACGGTTAATGGGCATGTTCCAAGCTTCCGTAAAAGAGGAACATGGAAATTTATGGAAGATGATGGCTATTACTCAAGATATCCTAGTGGATATGAAAGCTACAGTAGCTCGTGCAGGTGCCTTTGTTGCTACTGCCGCGCAAACTGGTGGTTCTGGTGGTAACGCTGGTGGGAATGGTACCGTATATACAGGCGGCGTTACACAAAGTATGATAAATGCTTATAAAGAGTTATTAGAATATAGTCCTAAAATACGTGAAATAGTTGATAAAGCAGCAAAAAAATACGGCTTACCGAAAGAATTAATAGCTGCGGTTATGAAACATGAATCTGACTTTGGCCGTGCGAAAGATACATATGGTGGTAATCCATATGGATATGGATTAATGCAAATTAATCCACAAGCACATGGTTATTATCGTGATGACGAATCTAATGTAGATAAAGGCGCAGAACTATTAAAAAATGCTATGGATAGTTATGGTGGTAATATTGCATTAGCCCTAAACGGATATAATGCTGGTGGCGGCGGTGCTGATGATACGTTAAAGAAAGTGAAACAAAAATATGGCGACATTGGCTATGATAATATTACACCTGCAATGGCTATGGAATTTATGAATGGCGAATCACGAGAATATACCAGACGTATTGTTGGCGAAGATGCGATTAATTCGCAAGTACATGCTAATGTTATTAATAATATATCACAAAATGGTCATATAGATACTTCTAATAGCCCATATTTACAATTTGCAGACGGTAAATCTTGGGATGGCTCGTCACAAGCGACGATTAATTTTGCCAATGCAGTGGCTAATGCGTGGCATCAAATGCATCCAGAATTAGATGCATTATTGGTAACTTCTGCGAAACGTCATGGCGGTGGAGATTCACATCATGATCATGGCGAAGCATTTGATGTAGCTAATAGTTATTTTGATAATAAACAATTACGAACAGATTATGTAAATTTAGTAACACGACTTGGAGGTACACCATTAGACGAATGGGAAGGCGAACCAGGTGCTGTTTATGCAAATGGTAATAATATACATGTTACTACTCCTGGAGCGAATTACGGTAATGGCGGCGTTTTCGATGGTACTAATAGTAATATACAATTAAATAATATGTCTGGTAATATTGGTGCTACTATTGAACAATATGAACGGATAATTAACAATGGTAAGCCGGAAAATAAAGAAGAATATCATAGACGTGCAAAATTTGCTATGAGTAATCATGCTGCTCAAATTCAATATACTGGTAAAAGAGATACTAGCGTTTTAGAAATGGAAAGTGTAGATTCAACTAAAGATGATAATACAGATACTGGTAGAAAAGAGAAGAAAAAGACTTATAAAATATTAGATTCTGATAAAGAATTAGAGGCAGCTGAATATTTAAAATATTATGGTGTGTCTACTGGTAATTTAGATGAAAGTACTATAGAAAAATTAGCTGATAGGTTGCAAAGAACTCATAGTTTAGATG
>JAGBLL010000089.1 GCA_017635465.1 Bacilli bacterium | reverse complement strand
TTACCCAGTCATACTCAGGAAAGATAGTGGTCACAACAGAAATTCTATCTGCAGCTGCTTCCTGTGTAGCTTCTGTAGCATCTGCAACACCACCTGCAGTGCTTTCTTCTTTAGTACCACATCCAACAATTGCTCCCATAGTAATTACAATAGCAGCCATTAATCCTATTAAGTTTTTAATTTTCATGTCTAATTAATCCTTTCGCGTCCTAAAAATTTTGTCAAAATAAAGCCATATCTACATGTGGACGTTAATCAAGAATCAATTCTTACCTTTTGGGAAACTAAGCTAGTCTGAATAGACTGGCCTGAAGCAAAGTATGCAATATCTTTCATTGCAAATACAATTACATAAACTACAGTTGCAAAAATAAGACCTGCACCAATATTTTTGATATTGCTTTGACACTGCTCCAATACAAGACATATTGGACAGTGTGCCTCGTCATCACAATGATGCGATACATGCTCTGCAATAAATCTAGCAGAAAAAAGCATAACAACTATAGCAGCTAATATAGCTACCAAAGCAATTATTCTTTTATATGCTTCCTTTTGTGTCATGCTTTCTCCTTATCTACGTCTTAAATACCTTGTCATAATAATTGCTTTAGTTTGATTTGTCAAACCCATAGCAATTATATTTTGTAAACATTTAATAATTTTAGAGTATGACTATGCGACTATTTTTGCATTGTCATACTTGTAAACATGCTAAAAATGGTAAATTGGCTTTTTTGAAGAGTCAAGTCCATATTTGTGTGTAAATTCCTTTAGGAAGATGTTGTAGTTGCTGATGAATATAAAGTGACATCCTTTATGCCAGTTATATTATTGTCTAGCAGCTAAAAGAGCGCATACTATCCCTATAACTGATTAAAGATGTCTATAGAACTTTTTATTAAGCAGCCAACATATTTCTTTGTTCTATTGCTATATTTACTAGCTTTTTAGGAGTATCAGAATTCAAAAGTTTTTGATAGCTTTTGCTAGTAAAAATTGATTGATGAGATGATCTTAAATCATTAAGTTCAATTAGAACCGAGCCCATTAATCTAATGATTGAGTCTTCGTTTGGAAAGACTCCAATTACTCTTGAACGGCGCTTCAACTCTTTGTTAATACGCTCAAGATGATTCGAAGTCCTGAAATAAAGACGAAGTCGCTTAGGCAAAGTCATCACTGTCATGGCACTTTCAAAGCCTTCATCAAGACACTTCATTGATGCTTCGGCTATATCTTGGTAATCAGCGATTATTTCATCGCGCTTACGACGGGCATCTTCGATTGTCTCACAGTTGAACATTTGATTTAGCTCTGAACGTAAACCGGCCTGATATTTTTTAGGGACTTGTTCAGAAATATTTTTAGCAAAGTGAAACTGGCATCTTTGCCATGGCGAATCAGGAAAGACTTTATTTAATGCTTGCTTTAAGCCCTCATGAGCATCTGATGTAATCATCAATACATCTTTCAGTCCTCGATCTTTAAGGCTCTGAAGGAAAGCTTTCCAGGTTTCAAATGATTCACATTTATAAACACCGAAACCTATTATTTCGCGTAGCCCAGTACTATTAGTGCCATAAGCAACCATGAATGCTTTGGAAATAACTCTATGATTTTCCCTGGCTTTGAAATATGTTGCATCAACGGTAAGGAATGGATAGCTATCATCGAGTTTGCGATTACGAAATTCATCAACTGCTTTATCGAGTTCCTTGCAAGCTTCTGAAACAGTAGATTTTGAGTATGATGTACCGCAAAGTGTTTCAATTACATTTGATACTTTTCTTGTTGATACACCTTCAACAACCATTTCAGCCATGCAAGCGATTAGTGCAGCTTCGCTTCGCGAATAATTATCAAAAATCAGCGTAGAGAATGGTTCACCATCTCTATGCTTTGGAACAGATAAAGTGATTGTGCCTATGCGAGTACTTAATTGACGCTCACGGAAACCGTTTCGGCTTCCTTCGCGAGCCTCAGTTCTTTCATAGGGTTCAGCCTTTAGCTGGGCGGTTGATTCAGCCTTTAAGATAGAATTAAGACTATTTTGAAGCAAAGATTTAAATGCTTCATCCCGATCTGCTGAAAGTAATTGTAGGATTTCTTCTTGATTTAATGTAATATTGAGTTGAGCCATTTGTGTGAGCCTCCTTAGTATTATGTTTTGTAGCAATTACATTATACCTAAAGGCAGAGCACATGGCTCTTTTTAGTTGATTTTCAATTTTACACCATTATAAGGGCTTAACCTTTTGAAGTATGACTTTTGGCTGATTTTTGAAAAATATACTCAAACGACTATATTTTTATAGGGCAATAGCTTCTTTCGAGTATATTTTTTGATATATCGCAAATAGTCATACTCAAAAATGGACTCTTGGCCTCTGATACTCTAATTTGAAGTATGACTTTGGATTTAAAGGCGATTTTCATACCTATTTTTTATTTTAAGCATACAAGCATAGCAGCGAGCAAGCTGCACGGTGGTTATGCCTATTATCTTTTTAGTATCTAAATATAGTAAACCGCTGACTTATGAACAAAAAATGAAAAAACAGTGAATTGCTGCATGAATATTCTGAAATCTACTATAATATTCTTATATTGTGGTGTAATATAATTTTTATAATGAAACCATATTGAGAGGAGGCTCTTTTATGTACGAATATAT
>JAGBLL010000088.1 GCA_017635465.1 Bacilli bacterium | reverse complement strand
GGATACACCTCCTGTTATATCAAACGGTTGTCAGCCTTTTTGATTATAACATGAGGTTTTTTCACATCGCAGGAAGCTATTTCGATTCTCACGTGCATAGCACCCGGTTTTTATCTTCACTACGTTTCGATAATAAAAACAAACGGAACATTTGTCCCGTTTGTCTTAGTTATTTTAATTCAGCGGTTTATTGCCAACCTTTGTTGACCATTTCGTTTTCTGTTAATTTACCTTCAGCATAACCTGGAAGCATAATGCCACGAATCTTTTCAAGTGTTTGTTCTTCAACACCCATGGCTTTTAATAAATTATCAGCATTATAACGAAGTGTCTTTTCGCCATCGTATTTGTATTCGAATGATTGACCATCTCTTTCAAATGTATGACCGGTAACGAATAAATTTAAGAATTTTGGCATATGAGCGTTTTGAGAATTGTGCATATGGCATCTCTTATTATTTGTTAAGGTTGTTAATTCGAAGTCGATGATAGCATCAGTATAACTGACACCACAGATAGCGTTAAGTAAGAAACCAGTAACACCAGTTCTATCCGCACCACCCCAGCAGTGGAAATAGACGTGTTGTTTATCAGCGTTAGCGTAATATTCAAAGATTTCTTTGACTAAGTTTCTATTAGCGTTATCAGCTTCAGATTTTCTATTTTGGTCTGTGATGAAGCTATCAAATGAGTTAATAGCGCATCTAACGTATTGAGCTTTGCCGTTGACATTGCCAGCTTCTGTCACTGTTGTTAAGGCTGGATTGTAGTTTGGTTGTGCCCATTCGCCTTGCCAGTTAAGTGGAGATTCTTTCATTGTGCCAGAACCAGATTTTGTTCTTAAGTCTAATTCAAGACCGATGTTCATAACATCTTCTTGGACTGCTTGAGCGGCATCTGTCCAGTTCTTGCTGTGTTGGTTACCACCATCGCTGAATGCTTTGACGGCCATTTCACCACCACGGTAGATTAAACCTTGGTTCGTAGGAACGCCATATGATGTTTGATAACCACCGATATCACGGACGTTAGAAATATCGCCCATTGTGATCATACGTGGGTAGTCACCAGTGACGAAATTCTTCATTTGAGAAGCTTCTTCACCTTTAACAATTTGGTAATAATACTTTGTATTACGGAATAAGTTTGGTAATTTTGCGGAATCACCAGCATCAGCGACGGCGACTTCACGTTTGTCACTCTTATCTTCTTTACTCCAGAAGACAACTTTAGCTTCAGAGAAATCTTTATCGCCTTTTTCCCATTTTAATTCGATTGGTGTATTTTCGTATTTTTGGTTACGGTTTAACATTTGACAGACGTCAACACCACCGGAATGATCGTCATCATATTTTGTACCGTCACCTTTGTCGCCTTGTTTAGCAGCGGTTTCCCAGTCCATATTGCAGAATAATGGGTCAACACGATGTGGATAGGTAACTCTGCCTTCTTGTTCTTTCATCGCGTCAACATATTCTTGGACGTAACTTGGAACCATGACATTGTTTTCAATCGCTTTGAATTCCACTTCCATTGTTGGATTTGCATATGGTTCAATTTTTGGTTCTGTGCTCTTGCCGCCTGGTTCTTTACTATTGTTACATGCACAAAGAGTAAGCGCTAAAACAGCAGAAAGCATAAACAATCTTTTTTGTTTCATATAAAAATTCCTTTTCTTAATGTGATTTTAGTGTAAAACACAAATAATATTTATTTCAAGTTTTGAAAAGAATAACAAAAAATAGTCACTACTAGATAACAAAAAAGTCATTATTTAGCGGATTATTTATTCAAAAAGTGAGGAAAAATCTCTTTCGGAAATAATATTGTAATAATACCGATCATCGGTGAAGGTTTTACTATCGATTACATAGTAAGTATATCCGCCTAGGGTAAATTTATAAGAAGCATCTTTGCTACTATATTTGCCGTTATTGATTTCTTTCTTAAAAGAAAATTCTTGAGTGTTATTTATTGTTTTTAATATTGTTTCATCATCAACTTTGTTCATCTTTATTTGTTGATATTGAAAAGAAAATCCAAAGCAATTAGCGATGTCACCTGAAGTAAGAAAGTTAAGACTATCTCTTAATTTGTAGTAGCGACCATCTATTTCAATAAATTGGCTAGTAATCCTAATAGAATATGTCTCGTTTTCAGTTTCAAAATGATATTCATTAATAAGTTTGATACCACTTGGTGGGTAATAATTTGGATCTACTTCATAAACGACATAATCAAATAATTCTAGACCTTTAGCAATGTTCTCTTTGTCACTATATAAATGGATTTGTCTAAAATCACTTTTTTCAAAGGACATATCAAAATCGCTGCGAATTTTTTTAACATTATCTTCATTAAGAAGATATGACCAATTAAATAAGTTTTTAACTCTTTTGATAGTAGCCTCACTATTATCAACATTGAAACGAATTGTTTTTGCAAAAGAAGAAATATTCATTTCAATTTCATATATTTTTTTCTTCTAATGGGAAATAGACTTCAAAATGATACTCACCTTTATTAGCGTCAGGTAATCTTAATTCCTTCATCGTAAATTTGTCATTTTTATATTTAATAGAACCAGGACAAGTAGCGGGTATATCAACATCACTACTAGAAATATCAAGAGTGATTCTTAAATGGAAAATGGAATAACTATCGACATTGAAAGTATAGATTTCATCTTTCTTATGATTGTTTAAATATGTACCAAAAGGCGCAGCGTAATTCACTGAGATACCATAGCCTTTTATTTTATAAAGGTTATCCCAGCTGATAAACACTCCATTAGCAGTGTTATATTGCAATTTACCAGTGTTCATTGTCTCACCATAAAAATAATCAATCATTTTGACCGCTAAGGAATTATCTTGATCTAGGTAGAACCTATAATCAAAATGCGCTCTATCTTCAAGTTCATAAATGATTCTATCATTATGATAGTCATAAACAGATACAGAGCTATCGATTATGCCACTACCTCTATTGATAGTTTGACAAAAATCACGATAACCATCATGGTTAATATCATAGATATATAAAGCAAAACCACCAGGAGTGCCCACCACTCCATTTTTGCCATACACTCTCATATTATCGAATGTAAAAGTTTCGTTAAATTCTTCTAAAGAAAAAACAATATCTTTTTCATCTTTATCTTCGAGATTAAAGTCATAAATCATTTCTGCTTTATCGTAAGTAACATTAGAAGATGAAGAAATAGGATTAGATGATTGTTCTATATTAGATGATAAAGAATCTTCACTTGATGAAGAGAGGTTACATCCCACTAATGACAATAAGGCAAAAGAAGAAATTAATAACGAATTTATCTTAACTTTTTTCATTTGTTTTATTATAAAACAATTTTTTGAAGAAAAAAAGACTGTTTCCAGTCCTTTAATTAATAAATGGCTTATATTCTTTGCCTTCTAGGATGTCAGCGATTCTCTCGCAAGCATGCCCATCCCCGTATGGGTTAGCGGCTTTAGCCATTTTGTTATATTCGTTTTTATCGTTTAGTAACTTACTAAATTCGTTATAAATTGTTTCTTCATTAGTGCCTACGAGTTTAAGTGTACCCGCTTCAACGCCTTCTGGTCTTTCAGTTGTGTCTCTCATGACTAGTACAGGGACACCATACGATGGAGCTTCTTCTTGGATACCGCCACTATCTGTGAGTATTAAATAACTTCTGGCTTCAAAGTTATGGCAATCGAAAACTTCAATTGGCTCAATGATGTGAATTCGATCATCATCCCCTAATTCTTCCTCAGCGGCTTTTCTGACCACTGGATTCATATGAATTGGATAAATGGCCTTACAATCAGGATGTTCGTCTAAAACTCTTCTAATAGCCCTAAGCATATGGTGCATTGGTTGACCAAGATTTTCTCTTCGATGTGCGGTAATGAATATTAATTTATCTCCACCAACCCAATCTAATTCAGGATGATGATAATCTTTTTTAATTGTGTGACTCATCGCATCAATGACGGTATTACCTGTCACATAGATTGATTCAGGTTTTTTACCTTCATTTAAGAGATTTTGCTTTGCAAGTTTAGTGGGCGCAAAGTTATATGAAGAGATAATTGAAACCGCTTGTCTATTAAATTCTTCAGGATATGGAGAATAGATATTGTGCGTGCGGAGTCCCGCTTCAACGTGACCCACTGGGATTTGAAGATAAAAACAGGCTAAAGAAGTCACAAATGTTGTGCTCGTATCACCATGCACTAAAACGACATCTGGTTTTTCTTTTTCTAAGACTTCTTTGATGCCATGTAAGATGTTAGTGGTAATATCAAACAAAGTTTGAGATTCTTTCATGATTGAAAGATTATAATCAGGAACGACATTAAAAGTATCCAACACTTGGGTTAACATTTCTTTATGTTGACCAGTGACACAAACCACTACTTCAAGGCTTTTTCTTTTTTTAAGTTCGTTGACTAATGGACACATCTTGATGGCTTCAGGACGTGTACCAAACACTAACATCACTTTTTTCATATTAGACACGAACCTTTTGGACCTTACTATGCGTCACTTGGTTAACTGGTGGGTTTAAGGAGGTAACACTATGTGTAGTCTTTCTCCACACCTTTTGATTACCACATTTAAATAAGGCAGGATAGCCAATAATTAAGTCAATTAAACCGACGAGATAAATACCAATAACATTTGGAATTAAATCTCTTAAGATATGTTTCTTTTCTTCTTTAGAACCATCATATAAGGATGATAATGGGATGACAGCGATTGTAAACACTAAGATGACGATATTCATGATTTGTGCCCATAAAGGTACATAAGCGGAATCGATACCCATAACTGCACAGGCGATAATGTAGAACAAATTGAGCAAGATGGTAATGGAAGAAATAATACCGAACAATCTAGCGCCTAGATAAATAATCATATCTAATTTCTTAAAGAAATTTTTGATAGTAAATGGATTAAATAATTGGAGGAATAAGATTGGGACATATTTAAAGAAGAGCCACCAATGGCCTTGTGCCCATCTTGTTCTTTGAATAAATGAAGCTTTTAATTTGGTTGGCTTTTCATCATAAATTCTGACGTTACCGTTATATTCAATACGTTTATTCTTAATTGTGGCAATTGTTTGGATTTCTAAATCTTCAGTTAAAGAAACACATGAATAGCCACCGATTTCTTTTAAGAACGCTGTGGTCGCGGCAAAACCTGTACCACCAATCGCTGGCATTAAATGTAATTTTTGTTTAGAGATTTGCCAGAAAGCATTAGTCACTCGATAAGCTTGGAAATAACCACGAGCCACTAAGGAGTTATTGTTCTTGCTATCAAGATAGCACTGTATCATGACAGGTCTCTTTTTTGGCTTGATAGATAAATATTGGCTATTGATATGTTTTAAAATATCAGCGTCAACAAAGTTGTCCGCATCAAAGATAATCATCATATCGTAATAGTTATAAAATAAATTTTGATTTTCTAATGATTCAATCGCCCATCTTAAAGCGTGTGGTTTACCGCGTTTATTAATGTCTTTTTCTTTTCTTACTAAGACATGGAAGTTTTTCTTGTTAGATTTTTTAATGGCTTCTTTAATGATGGAAGCGGTATCATCACTGCAGTTATCAGCGATGAAATATATATCAAATAAGTCTTCAGAATAATTAATGTGCGTGTAGTTTTCTATAGTGGCAGCGATAACTGGTCCTTCGTTATGACAAGGGACGAAGATGCAAAACTTTTGTTGATCATTAACGAGGGGGTATTTTTGCTTATGGAAGATAAAGCCAACGATATAAAGGAAGATGTAATATAAGACGTTGACTTCGCAGATCCAGAACAACACGATAAGGATGTTCCTAATGACTTCTAATGCTTGTAACATATTTGATACTCTCTTTCTAGATAGGACCTATTTATAATAGGTACCGCGAAAAAGACTACTCGCATATATACTAAAAGTCAAGAAGAAACAAATAATTTTATTATTTATTTATCGTCAAAAATTGAATATTTGTCACTTTTTTATAAGTTCATCGTTTTTATTAGAAGATTTATAGAAAAATTGATTTCCTATAAAAAATATCTTTTTTGCGTTGCCCTTATATCACAATATGAATAAAATTAAGGCTAGAGGTAAATAAAATGAACACTGGAAACAATCAAGATTTAGAATTAGAACTTAAAAAATATTGAAGAAATAAATTAATTTGCATTATCGTTGGTGCGGCGATTTTTACTAGTTGTATTATCGGAGTTATCATCTTAAATATCACTCTTGATAAAACAGCCTATGAAGCGATGCAAGCTTATGAAGAAGGTCAGATTTCAATAGCTGAATATCTTAAGATTACTGAAGGATTATCAATTTTAGGTATTATTAGAACTGGTCTATCTTTATTATCCACCGGTGGCGCAGCTTTAGCCATTGCCGGAGGTATCGTTAATCACGTCAAAGCTAACAATAGAACTAGAAAACTAAAAAGAAGAAGTATCGCTGAAGATTATGGCGGTAACGGCGTTGAATTCTAGGAGATATTATGAGCACAAATGAACCACTATTTGGTTATTCAATCAAAGATATCACGCAACTAGAAGTTGAAATCGAGCGAGTGACATACTCACCACTTAAAGAAGTGGAGGCTTCTTGCTCGAGGAGTCTAATGACCCCAGCATAAACAAGCTGCTATGATGTGACCTGTTGTCAATGTTTTTTTACTAAGTAACCCTTAAATGATGCTTAGTTGAAGCCTTGAAGATTCGATCAGCTTATTGCCACTCTGC
>JAGBLL010000087.1 GCA_017635465.1 Bacilli bacterium | reverse complement strand
GAGACACAAAGCCTAAACAATTATCATTATTCAAAATCAAAGATTTTGCTTAATAGTTTGCCATCAAAAAACTCATTTATAAAAGAACAAAAAACGAGGCAATATTTACCTCAATTTTTTTGCAAAAAGGGGGAACTCAAATTGATAATTCAGCGGTTTGGAATTCTTCTTGTGGGAACACCCAAGTTTCCTCTAATTCAGAAGCTGGCAAGACACGAAGTAATATAGCGTCTCTAATATTTCCACCATCATCTAGTTTAATTGAATTGCAGAAAGCAATAGATTGTTCACCGTTAATTGGGTTTGTGTAGGCACGGGAAATATTGATATATGTACCGATTTCATGTATCCAACTTTTATCATTTAATAAATCCAAATTAGCGTAAGAAACATTATAGTCATCAGTGGTTCCTTGTTTTAATCTCGTTGATAAACCAGTCAAAGTATCAGCGTAAACAATATGCGCAGAAGCGTTTGGTAAAACGTGAGAAATTCTAATGAAGGAGATGGCTTTTTCAATGTCCATGTCTTCACTGTTAATATAGTGGGCCCAAACATCACAAATACGTTGCTCACCTTCAAGATAGTTCTCTGTCACTTGTTTCATCGTAATTGTGGTATTTTCAAAATGCGCCATTTGTCTTTTAACCGTTTCCCTACTCTCGAAGGTAGAATAAAGAACCACGAAGGTCAACATAGCGATCATGATGGAGACGTTAACAATGACTACCCAAATTCTTTTCATAAATCACATTTCGTGATGATTATTATTATCAAATTAATTGTGTAAAAATAAAAGCATCACCATATTAATAATAAGTAAAGGGATTTGATGCCTTAATCAAAATTATTCTCCCCTTTTTATTTGTTGATATTATCTTATCACAAATATCATCATAAATGTGTCACACAAAAACAATAGATTTATCTCTAATAAAATAATTCATGCATTCGTAAAATATGTTTATTCAAAGGGGAGATATTTATGGAAAAAGCTTCATCAGTAATGTATAGCATCGGAAGCTTCTTTACCTGGTTGCTCACTATTGTGAGTATCGTCGGTATTGTTTTCTGTGGACTTAATCTTGCTCACGTCAATATTCCAAATGCTTTCATTGATTAATATTAGCTATCCCACTTGTGTCCGCATTGTTTGCATTCACAAACCCACCATTTATGGACAGGACTTTGTCGGCTATAGGCGGATACATTTGTAGAACCGCATTCCGGACATGTAAATGTTGGGGTGCTACATAAAAAGCCACCACTAATAGATTCTAATTGTTCGTCAGTGAGTTGAACGCCTTCTTGTTTGGCGAGAGCAAGTAATTCTTCTTGATTCTTACACGCTTTTACTTTAGCGATTTGCTCTTCTGTTAGTCCTTTAAATAATTCTTCCTTCATCATTAAATATCCCTAAATAATAGCTTACTAGCTGACAAAATTTTTAATATCTTCCCAAAGGTTATCGTTGAATTCATGACCACAGTTATTGCAGTAATATTCTTTTGGACCTACACAGTCTTCAACGATGATGTTGCTGCCACATTTTGGACATCTAACTGTATAAGTACCACATCCACCGCTGATAGAAGCTAATTGTTCTTCGGTAAGTTCAATGCCTTCTTCTTTAGCAAGCTTAAGTATTTCTTCTTGGTTTTTGCAGGCTTTAACCTTTGCGATTTGTTCTTCGCTTAAGCCTTTTAGTAATTCTCTTTTCATACACAGTTTTCTCCCTCTTTGGTGCTAATTTAACACAACGTTTGTCATAGAAGTGTCACAAAAAGACTATTCTTTTTTTATAGAATCTCTTATTCTCTCCATCTAAATCCGCAGCCTTTGCATTCGAATAGATTACCTTTGCCTTTCACTGCCTCAATATCGTTGCATCCACATTCTGGGCAATCAAACGGATTGAGCCAATCTCCAACGTTAGAAGCGACAGAACAGGCACCGCCACCGCTAATAGCGGATAATTGTTCATCAGTTAATTCGATGCCTTCTGCTTTAGCTAGTTCTAATAATTCTTCACTATTCTTACATGCTTTTACTTTAGCGATTTGTTCTTTTGTTAAACCCTTTAATAATTCTTTTTTCATATTCAAAGTGCTCCCTTGTTAACTCAATGTTACCATGTCTTTTGTCACAAAAGTGTCACATAAAAAACCGTTTTTACACCCGGTCATATTTTTGATTTGTTATTGAAGATTTTTATTAACTGTGATTTTGTTGCAATACTTGCATCTAAACCAAGCATCACTGACTTTTTCCATACAATGGCTATTTAGACATTCTGGGCATTGCATGTTATCAATTTCATATCTTTCAACGCTTGAGGAATTATAACAACCACCAGAAATTGCGGATAATTGTTCATCAGTTAATTCAATTCCTTCAGCTTTCGCTAACGCTAATAATTCGTCACTATTCTTGCACGCTTTTACTTTAGCAAGTTGTTGTTCAGTTAAACCTTTTAACAATTCTTTTTTCATATACAAAGTCCTCTCTTGTTAATTCGCTTATTGTATTTATCTTACAGAGACCACTCGTAGCCACATGCATTACAATGATAAGTTGAGCAACCGCTTACTTGATAATTTGATAATTTTCTATAATCTTTTGAACTGCAGTTTGGACATTTAAAACTTGAGAAACATCCACCACCATTGACGGCTTCAATTTGTTCGCTAGTTAATTCAACGCCTTCTTCTTTTGCGAGTTTTAATAATTCTTCTTGGTTTTTACAGGCTTTAACCTTTTCTATTTGTTTTTCAGTTAAGCCACTCAATAGTTCTTTTTTCATATTCAAAATGCTCCTGTGTTGCTTATATATTATCATGGTGTTTGTCACAGAAGTGCCACAAAGAAAAGGCCTCAATGGAGGCCTCATCTATGCTAGATAAGTCTATTACCCAATTATGAATAAATGATTTTGGGCAACGACACATTTATGTAGTTAGCTGAACTCACTTATCGTTTTGGATAATTTTGTCTATTCGTATTATGTCGTGTTTATAGTCGTTTGCAAACAAGAAAACCGATAATTATTTTTTTAAATGGTGAGGTGATCGTTTGTGACACATTTGTGGCAACTAATTTGCTATTGTAATAACGACAAAGGAGACCTTATTTATGAAAAATGAATTGTTAAAAGGTTTAACCGACGAACAAATTGCAATGGTTAAAGAATGCAAAAGTTTAGAAGAAATAGTAACAATAGCAAAGCAAGAAGGTGTTCAACTTAGTGAAGAGCAATTACAAGCTGTCAATGGCGGTGGATGCAACTCTGCAGACAAGCCAACACATTGCCCAAGATGTAATTCCACAAATATTCGTGTCGAAAGTAGTAAGCACGAATACACTTTTACCGATTATTATTATAAATGTAAATGTAAAGACTGCAGCTATAAATGGGATGCCGAATAATAATCAAATTAATAAGCGAATAGAGGTGAAATTCACCTCTTTTATTTTTTGATTAATCTTCATTATGAAATGGTTAGCGGCATTTTAAGTAAAGAAGCCAAAAACGTCACAAGAAAGACCTTCGAAGAGGCCTAATCTATGCTAAATAAGTCTTTTTGTCCATTCATATTATGTCGTTTTAGAGTTATTCGCCAACAAAAAACCGAGATGTTTCACTCGGCTCTGTTTCTCGATAATAACATATCGTAGCATTATCATGCTTCTTTTTAATTTTTTTATCTATATATTTGTTAGTTTAAAAGGATATATCCTCTAAAGCCACGGACTGAATAATATGAATCCGCGCTATTATGAAAATAGAAGATGTGGCCATATCTTTTTTCACAAAATAAAGCACCGCCTTTGCTTCTAATACTCTCCGGGGTTTTTATCCAACTTGATGTTGATAAATCAAATTCTTCAATATTTTGTAAAAAATTATAAATATCTAAATCCATTAATAAAATGCCGTTTTTGTTTGCTTCTTCTATCGCACTAGATATAGGAGCGTTTTTCTTTCTACTTAATCTAGCCATCTCATCATAACAAAGACTTCTTCTACCTTTAGGTGTTTCTCTAGAAAAATCACAAAGGATTAATAGATTTAATGGTGTAATAAAAGCAACATCTACTTCTCCACCAGTTTCTTCCATATATTTAATTGAAGCTAATGTTTTGGGATTATTGATTTTAGTTAAAACATCATCCCATTTGATGCCTTCATGTCTATATAAATGTTTATAAAATCTGCTTTTTATTGTTTCTAAAATATCATTCATACTTTAATAATATAGCAAATGAGATTACTTCCAATATAAATATTGTAGTTAGCTGAACTCATTTATCCGCTTTTGGACAATTTTATCTATTCGTACTATGTCGTGTTTTTGTTTGTTCACAAGCACTTAACGATTGGATGTTATCTCCAATAAGTTTTCATAGTTCCTTTATCTCCCAGTGACCATATTTCTTTCCGCCTACGCGCTCTAGTTTCCCATCTTTTCTTAAAGCGGCAATAATGCTTTTAATCGTCCTTAACGAAACGCCTAATTCCATCGCTAGTTCGTCTGTTCTCAGAGTCGGATTGCCTTTTAACAAGCGGAGTAATCTAGCTTCTTTTGTCTCATTAAGCACGGGAGAAAGAGGAACAACATGCAGTTCTTTGTTTTCCAACCGGTTATTCTCATTTAATAACAAATTTCTGAGAAACTTAATAAGATATGTTCTATCTTCATAAATTCCTTTTTGCAAGTTTGTATAATTTGCCCTCACCAAAGAGTTTCTGAAATACCACGCGTTTTTAGCAAACGTGTCATTGGTTACATCAAAGCCTAAACTCCTTAAGTATTTAATGGTAAATACCGCAGTAGTTCTGGTATTGCCCTCTTCAAAAGCATGGATCTGCCAAAGGTTGGCAATAAAGATTGCAAGATGCTCAACGATATCATCCATTGAAAGTTTCGAATAATCAAATCGCTTTTCGATATCAAAATCATATTGAAGCGTCGCCTCTAATTCACGATAGTCCCCATAGATGACAGATGCGCCATCAAGAACCCATTCTTTTTTTGAGAAATTATAGGTCCTTAATTGACCAGGGTGTTCCAAAATACCTTCAAATAGAATTCGATGTATAGAAAGTAGCTGCCCAACGGTAAAAGTGAAATAATCCTTGCTGATTATTCTAGCTATTCTAATTGAGATTTTATCCGCTTCCTCGCTTCTATCACCCACGGCTGGTTTGCTCTTGTAATAGGAGTTCACGATGTCATCTAATTCATCTAGCGAGATTTCGCCTTTTAAATATCTTTCGGATTCCTGAAGGAAATATGATGAATTCTTTAAATGGTCGACATCTTGAAGGCCAATGCCGGTTTCCAATATGTAGCGGTTTGTATAATTATTTTCCATAGGAAAATATTATCATAAAATGCTTTAAAGTGCAATCTTAAAGTGCAACTTGCACTTAAAAAGAATCAAGACACAAGAAAAGACCTCCGAAGAGGCCTAATCTACACTGGATAAGTCTTTTTGTCCAATTTTGAATAAGTAAATTTGGACAAGGACAATTTAACGCTAATTGGTGGATCCGACGAGGATCGAACTCGCTACCTCATCGTTGCGAACGATGCGCTCTCCCAGGTGAGCTACGGACCCATAGCGTTCTTTATAATATAGATTTTTTGATGAAAAATCAATCAAACATTATAATTTGAGTTCCCCGTTTTTTTAAAGGAGTTGATGAATGAAGCGATAAAATCGCTATAAATGCCATTAAAATCTAGGAATATTGGATAAATTGGGCTATTTTTCATACCAAGAAGGCGATT
>JAGBLL010000086.1 GCA_017635465.1 Bacilli bacterium | reverse complement strand
CCCCAATCCCCAATCCCCATTAAATTGTGTTAAAAATAATTTTAAAAAATATATTAAAAAAAATATCTAATTAATTATTATTTTTAATAAAAATTAAATAAATAAATAAAAAATAAATTAATGATCTTTATATGAATTAAATTATTGTTTGCCAAAATATTTATAATTTAAAATATGCAAGAAACAAGTGACCTAAATGAAAAGCTTTTAGTAAAGGACTTCGACGAAGAAGGCAAGCCTCCAAAAATCGATATGTCTAAAATTTTTAACAATGAGTACAACACTGCTGAACATGCCTCCGAGAAATACTTCAAAGAGAACTTAAAAAACGTAGAATATGTGGGCCAAATGTTCAAAACAGATTTCCAAAATGGTCTTAGCACCTCAAACAAAGCTGACCTTGAATGGAGAGAAAGAGAATGGGGAAACAACCACTTACCCCCTGAGAAAGAGAACTCAATATTAGAACATATATTAAATTGCTTTGAAGATCCAATGCTTAGGATTTTATTATTAGCTTCAATTGTCTCACTTATAATTGGTGTAGCTAAAGACGGTCTAAAAACTGGTTGGATCGAGGGAACTGCCATCTTCTTCGCTGTATTCTTAGTCGTCACAATCAGTTCTTACATGAACTACCAAGAAACTGAACAGTTCTTAAAGCTTAGTCGAGAAACAAAACTTAAGAAAGTATTAGTTATCCGAGATGGATGTGAAAAAGAAATCTCTATTGAGGATATCCTAGTCGGTGATATACTCAAACTAAGAATTGGAGATATCATTAATGTTGATGGCTTCGTCTTCGGTGATGCTAAAGCTGGTATGGATGAATCCCCAGTCACTGGAGAATCTGATGTTATGTGGAAAGTTAATAACTTCGAATCAAAAGGCCAGAAATACTCATGTCCTTTCGTCTTCTCAGGATCACAAGTTGTTGATGGTTATGGTAATATGGTTGTGGCTGCTGTTGGTGATAAGACTTTCGAAGGACAGAATAAACAATTAACAAATGCCGCCAGTGGAAAAAGTGAAGGAGATGAAGGTGAAGACGATGCTAATTTGACTCCTCTTAAAAAACAATTGAATGATTTATCAAACCTCATTGGTGACTTAGGTTACATCTTTGCCATTCTCATTGGTTGCACTCTTTTAGTAAAAGAATCTATTCTTCTCATGTTAGCTGGTGGTTCAATCATGTCTTCAAAAGAACTCGATATTTTAGTCAATGCTTTCATTATTGCAGTTACAGTAATAGTCGTTGCCATTCCTGAAGGACTTCCTATGGCTGTTACCATTGCATTTGCCTTCTCAGTAGACAAAATGAAAAAAGAACACAACTTAGTCAAACACTTGGATAAATCTGAAGCTATGGGTAACGTCAACAATGTCTGCACTGATAAGACTGGTACTCTTACTTTAGGTGTTATGAGAATTGCTGCTTTCTTCATTGAAGATGAAGATATTAGATTAAATAGAGCTAAAGTCCAAGATGAAAATCTCAGAGATTTAATTTGGAATTGCATTTTCAAGAATACCACTTGCGTTGAAACTACTAATGAAAAGGGAGAAAAAGTCTTAAATGGTGACATGACTGAAAAAGCTTTGTATACTTACTTAAAAGAAAATAATTATCCATTAGTTGGAGAAAGAAAAGGTAAATATATGCTTCCATTCAAATCAGATTATAAATACATGATGAATATCTTCAAAGAACAAGACGGATATATCTTATATGTTAAAGGTGCCCCAGAAAGAGTTAGCCCATTCTTCGCTAAATACAGAGTAAAAGGCGGAAACGAAGAAAACTTTGAAGACCACCAAGAAGAATTAACCAAACAACAAGCAGAATATGCCGAAGATTCAATGAGAACTCTCATTTTCGGTTATAAGAAATTAACCGAGGAAGAAATAACCAAAGCCCGTGAAGAAAACCCCGAAGATGATTTAGCCTTCTTCAATGTTTTAGCAAAAGGACTTTGCTATGCTTTCATGGTAGGAATAAGAGATAACAACAGAGAAGATGTCCCAGAAGCTATCAGAAAATGCCACCATGCCGGTATTACTGTTCGTATGGTAACCGGAGATAATATTAATACAGCTATTGCTATTTCAAAAGATGTAGGAATCATTGAAGCCAATCAATCAGCTGAATGCAAGAATATTGCTGCTTATTATAGAAAATTAGTCCAAGAAAAAGAAGAAGAATGCAAAAGAGGAGTTACCCAAGGAGAATGCCCAATTGCCCTCGAAGGAGAAATCTTCAGAGTTATTTGCGGAGGTATCACTAAAAAACAAGGAAAAAATGGTAATATGGAAATTACTCTTAATAACAAAGAAGCCTTTAAACATACTACTCAAAGATTAAAAGTAATTGCAAGAGCCTCACCAGAAGATAAATTCATTCTCGTATTTGGACTTAAAGAATTCGGTAATATTGTCGCTGTAACAGGAGATGGTACCAATGATGCTCCAGCCTTAAGACAAGCACATGTCGGATTTGCTATGGGTATCAGAGGAACTGATATTGCTAAAGATGCCGCAGATGTAGTTTTACTTGATGATTCATTCAGTTCAATTGTAACTGCATGCAAATATGGTAGAAATATCTATGATTGTATCAGAAAATTCGTTCAATTCCAACTTACTACAAACGTCGTTGCTGTTTTCATGACCTTCCTTGGTGGTATAATTCTCAAAGACTCACCTTTAAATGCTATTCAAATGCTTTGGGTCAACCTTATCATGGACTCCTTCGCCTCTTTAGCTTTGGCTACTGAAGACCCAACTGATAAATTACTCGATAGAAAGCCTTATTCTCGAGATGCTTCAATTTTAACTAAAATGATGTTACTTAATATTTTCTCTCAAAGTATTTTCCAAATTATTGTCCTTACTGTTATTATTTTCTATGGTGATTACCTCTTTGGAGTTCCATCTGATAGAGAATTAGAGCACTTTATGTGGAATGAAGTTAATGGTTATCACTTCACTATCTTCTTTAACATCTTTGTTTACATGCAAGTATTCAACTCAATCAATGCCAGAAAATTACAAAAGGATGAATTCAACGTCTTTGATGGTATTTTAGGAAACTGGCTTTATATTTTAATTCAAACTATTATTATTGTTGGTCAAGTCATTTTAGTTACTTTCGGTGGAAGAGCTGTTAGAACTCATGCTTTAAGTGTTCAACAACACGGATTATGCCTTTTAATTGCTTCTATGACTTTAGTTTGGGGAGCATTTGTTAAATTGCTTCCAATTGATGTTTCTGAAAAAGTCGAAGATGAAGAAGACAAGAGAAAAGTTCCAGATACTTTCAAAAAGACTGTTGGACTTGGTTACATGAGCAGAGGAAGAATGCAGATGTCCAGCGGTGTGCGTTCTTTACAGTCAAATAGTAGAGCTAATAAGTAAAAAAGTAAATATTTATAAGTTAAATTATTTATAAAATTGGAATAAAATTGATGAATAGTATATTATAATTTTATTAAATTATTTCATTAACTAAAAAAAACT
>JAGBLL010000085.1 GCA_017635465.1 Bacilli bacterium | reverse complement strand
TGCCTCTATTGTTTACTTTGAAATTATAGTTTTTACCACACTTTCCACACATAAAGAGACCAGAATAAATGCTCTTATTAAAGCATATTTTACCTTCTCGTTTTTCATCGTACTGAACCTGACTTTGATATTGAATGGCTTGGTATAAGCTTCAATTTGATAAGTTAGAGAATTCTCCTGGTCTTCACTTTTAGAAGAAACGCGGGTATAAGCACATACTCTTCTTTTACCAACAGGGGCAGTTTTATTAATTTGAATTATTTCTTGAGCCATGGGTAATCCTCCAATCTTACAATTTTGTATTTATAGACTTTAGTGGTAATAGGAGAAGTGTAGTATCCATGTATGACTTCTTCTAAGCCGTTTATCTTTTTGATATTTTTACTGATAGTTTCTTTAGAAACATGGTGACCAGCATTATCGATTATGGTGATAGAGTTATCTTCATTAACGATTACTTCATCGATAAGTTTTAAGTAGCATTCATCGTTATCCATATTTGTTATTAAAGAGGCGATTTCCTTGCTTCTAGCTTCAGAGATAAAGGACTCATATGTTTCACCAGATAAAGTGTCTAATTTAGCCTTTAATTCATTTAGATGTTTCTTGGCTTCTTTATATTTATTAGATAATCTTTCATCATCTTCTTCAGAATCGGTTTCCATCTTTTCTTCAATGATGTCTTTGAGCCTATTTTCAGTAGTGGTTATCTCTTCTTTAACTTTGTTAAGTTTCTCTTGTTTATGAGAAGCTTCACCTAAAGATGTGAGGCATTCTAAAAGATTAGCGGTAAGAGAGCTATCAGAATAATACGATTCCATCGCTTTGATACAGATAGCATTTATCTCTTCTTCTTGAATAGGGGGAAGACTACATTTTTCTTTCTCTATATTTCTTCTATTAACGTTGCAGCTATACATTTGTTTGCCATCACTTCTTGATTGATAAACAAGCTTTTTACCACAAATGCCACAATAGAGTTTTGCAGAAAGAGGATTGGTGCTGTCAGGTCTTAAGAATCTATCGTTCTTTTTGTATTCGATGATGGTTTGCACTAAATCAAAAGCTTCTCTAGAAATAATGGCAGGGTGGTGGTTCTTTACTAACCACATGTCCGCATATTTTCCATCTTTATTACTTCTAGATTCGTGAGATAAATAATCGATAACGACAGTCTTTTGGAGAATTAAGTCGCCTTTATATTTCTCGTTTTGGAGAATCTGCATGATGTTTTGGCGGCTCCATTTTTCTTTACCTGAGCCAGTTAAGTAGTGGTTACCTTCTAAATAAGCGATGATTTCTTTTATTGACTTATTAGCGAGATAAAGATTAAAGATGGCTCTAACGATATCGGCTTGAGATTCATCAATGATCATGTTCCCATTTTCATCTTTGGTATAACCAAGGAACTTCTCAGTTGGTACTTTCCAGTTACCATCTCTCATCCTTTTTCTAATTCCCCATTTAACATTATCTGAGATGTTTTTTGCTTCTTCTTGAGCGATGGAGGAGTGGAACGTTAAAACCATATCGGTCCTGGTATCTAAAGAAGAAAGGTTTTCTTTTTCAAATTTAATCTCCACGCCAATTTCTCTTAGCTCTCTAACGATGGTGAGGATATCTAACGTATTTCTTCCTAATCGGGAAATAGACTTCACTAAAATAAGGTCAACATTACCTTTCTTAGCTGCTTTTAATAAGGCGTTAAGTCCATCTCTTTTCTTTAAAGAAGTACCTGAGATACCTTCATCAGAATACATGCCAACAAATTCCCAGTTAGGATTACTGGTTATCTTAGAGGTGTATTCATTAATCTGTGCTTTAAAAGAGTGAATCTGATCCTCGCTATCAGTAGACACTCGTGCATATGCCGCTACACGTTTCCTTTTATTATCTAAACCAGTAGAGGCGATATATTGAGCGGGGCTCGCTACTTTAATTACTTCTTTTTCCATCATGTGTATATTGCCGTACTAATCAATTAATATCAATATCATTGATATTATCAATGCAAGGAAGTTTATATTCATGACGAAGCGCGACTAAAAGAACATACCATTCCTGGTAGCTGATTTTCTTTTCTTTTAATAGCTTATCTAATATCGCTACTTCAAATTCGTAGCTGGTATCTTTTTTCACAAATAAAATCGCCCCGGTTTCTCGAGGTGATAAATTCAGCCTAATATAGAGCTTCTCTAGTTCTGCGATTTCAATTTAACAGCGGTGTTATCTATTTGTAAATATTCATTTTGTGGGGATTATTTAATAATCCAATATTATTTTTCTAACTATTCCTTTACAAACTTTCTTTAATTCTTTTAGCTCAACAATCCATTCCCTTCCGTTTGGCATTGAGTATCTAAACCATTTCTTGCTGTCTTTAGAGTCGGCATCGGTTGGAACGATTTTTGTGACAAATTCATATTTAACCGGATGCTTTTCGAGCCAAATATCGTACTCACTGCCGTTAGTGGTTAAAGTGATATTTCTATCGATAACAACATAGGAGGCTTTTGTTATATTTGGGAATTCTTCATCGGCTTTAATTTTTTGAACGATGAGTTTAGCGCCAGCTGGCATATTAAGTGAGTTATTTTCATCGGTTAATTCAAGAACATATAAATCGCTAGATGAAGTACCGCGTACCCTTTCATCAATGCGATATGTCTTATTATGTTCATTTCCTTCCTTATCTTTATATGTCGCGGCTTTAATCATATATTTCTTCATATAACTAGGGACCATATCATAGTCAATATTTTCTTCTTTTTGATAAAAGACAGGAAGTTCCACTGTAAAGATATCTTCTGGTGTTTTACCATCTACTAATTCACTAATAGAGATTCTAAAGTGATTGGCAAGTTTTACAGCGCAATCATATGGTAAATTAGTTTCGCCATTTTCAATCTTAGAAACCATTTGACGAGTGACATGGAGTAGTGCGGCTATATCTTCTTGTTTTTCGCCAAGATCCTTTCGATATTTATAAATGGTTTGGCCAATTTCATATCTAAATTTATTTCTATTTTCTTTTTTAGTTTTGTTCATAGTGTCGCCTCCAATTAAACACATAATAACACATAGTTGCATAGTTGGGTACTATTTGTTGTAAAAAATGTTAATAAATGGTTGCGCAATTGTTAAAAACTTCCTTCTATTTTTCGCTCTAAAAATGGCGGTCGTGTTAGATTTAAAGGCATTTTATTAAAGGGTATTGTTTTGTGCTGACAAGATATCTCCAATGTTTTATTATTTGGTTGTTCAGATGAAAATACCTGAAAAACACGCAACCAAAAGGAGGTAGACTTATGCGCAAATACTTATATGAAATAAGGATGAATAAAGGGTTTTCTCAAAGAAAAGTTGCAAGGGAATCCGGTATCTCTTTTCAGCATTATTCAAAAATCGAAAATGGCGAAAGAGGTAACAAGGTCTCATTTCTTGTTGTCGGAAGAATCGCTCGCGTATTGGAAGTTCCTCTTGAACAGCTATTCGAGTTAGAAGAAGCGTATCAAGATTCGATGGAATTTAATTCTGAAAATCGTTAGTGGTGGTGGCTTGATGTTAATATCGCAAAACTCTAGTTCTGCAAAACAAGGAGATAAATTCATAGCGGTATTAATGTCATCTCATCGTCCAATGGAGATGGATATGGAAAGTGGAATTATTGATTATTTTGAAGAAGATATCGAATCCTTCATCTTGGATCTAGATAGAAGTCCAATTACCAAATCTTCATATAAGAAGATACTCATGAACTTCTCTCTTTATCTAAGAGAAAGAGATATCGCTAAACCTAAGACTAGAAATCTTATCGATTATAAAGAGAAGCTTTCAAAGACATTAGCGCCTTCTTCATTACAAAAGGTCATAGTGGTGCTTCATCGATTCTTCCGTTATTTATCAGGAAGAGAAATCTATCCCGATATATCTAATGGGCTTAATCCGATGAAAACTACCAAAGTGATGAAGCGTGACGTCTTATCAGT
>JAGBLL010000084.1 GCA_017635465.1 Bacilli bacterium | reverse complement strand
TTTTTATCGTTATTTTTAACTAATTGCAAGTCTTTGAAATACTTAATTCCGTTTTAGACAGAGAAAAACTCCGTTAAATAGAATTTAATCTTTCAAACAAAAATTTAATTCTAAAAACGGAATTTAGTTTTGCAAGTTACAACAAATTTTTTAAACTCATAAATAGAATATGCTTTATTTCATTGCTATAATCTTAGAGCAATGATTATTAATACAGGACAAAGAACAGACATTCCAGCTTTTTACTCCAAGTGGTTTATCAACCGCATTAGAGAAGGTTTTGTTTTGGTACGAAATCCATATTATCCCTCAATCGTTACTAAATTCATTTTAGATCCTAAAGTGGTGGATGTTATTGGCTTTTGTACGAAAAATCCTCGACCAATGTTTCCTTATTTAGATGAAATAAAAAACTTTGGTCAATTTTGGTATGTTTCTATTACTGGTTTTGAAAAAGATTTAGAGCCAAATGTCCCACCTATTAATCAAGTGATTGAAGACTTTAAATATTTATCAAATAAAGTCGGTAAAAGGGCAATTGGATGGCGATATACACCAATTATCGTCACAAAAAAGTACACAAAAGAATATCATATTAAGATGTTCGAGCATATCGCTAGTGAGTTAGAAGGCTACACCTCCTTGGTGGCTTTTGGCTTTGTTGACCTTTATCCAAAATTAATGAAAAATCATCCCGAAATAAATGATACTGATGACGAAACTAAAATTGAAATCGCTAAAGCGTTCATGGAAACCGCTAAAAAGCATCATATGGATTTAAGATTATGCTCCAAAGAAAAATGGCTTAAAGATTATGGTGTGGATGTTGATGGTTGTATGCGCATTAATGATTATGAAAATAGCATTGATACATCATTAGATGTCAAACAAAAGATGGAAGCAAGAAAGAGCTATTGTGCTTGCTATTTATCTAATGATATTGGCAGCTATAATTCATGCATGCATTTATGTAAATATTGCTATGCTAACGGTAATGAAAATCAAATTAGAAAGAATTATCTTAATCACGATGATAATTCGCCATTATTAATCGGTCATCTTCAAAAAGAAGATAAAGTAAGACAGGCTAAACAAGAATCATATAAAAACGGTACAATAACTCTTTTTTAGAAATAAAATTTATTGACAAATTAAATAAAAAGTAGCGATAATCAGTTATACATATAAACCGATGAAGTGGAATAGTAACTTCTAAAAGTGGCTTATAGAGAGTTCTGGGTTGGTGTAACAGAATAGTCACGTAGAAGCGAATGGACCAGTGAGGGCGACTAATACTCGACGGCATCACTCCGTAATCATGTGATAGTGTATGTTAGTACACGAAACCCATTAAGGTGGCATAGTAAAAGATTTTTAAGCTTTTATCCTTTTGGGAAAAAGCTTTTTTGTTTAATAGGAGTAAAGAAAATGATCCAAAACTTAAAAATGGTATTTCGATGGTGAAGGCATAGAGACTAATGTCTATTTTCCACATGAAACAATTTTTAAGAAAGAAGGATATTTAAAATGAAAAAACTATTAAAAACAATCTTAGCCTCAATTGCTTTGACCGCTAGTGCATTATCATTCAGTGCATGTAATTCAAATAAAAAGACAATTGGTATTATTCAATTTGGCACACATGAATCATTAAACGACTGCTATAACGGCATGATTAAAGGATTAAAAGAAGAATTAAAAGAAACATTCGATGAATATTTTATCGATAGACAAAACAGTAACTTTGACGCCGCTAGTAGTGCCGCTCAAGCCAATACATTTGTTAGTAAGAAAGCTAGCATCATCGGTGCAATTGCTACACCAAGCGCTATGGCCGCTGCCAGTGCGGCTAAAGGCACAATCCCTGTTATCTACTGTGCCGTTAGTGATCCAAAAGCCGCTGGTTTAACAGAAATGAATAATGTCACAGGTTCTAGTGACTTATTAGATTTTGATAGCCAATTATCATTAATCAAATCATTTATTCCAACCGTTGGTAAAATTGGGGTTTTATACACCCTTGGCGAAGCCAATTCTATTAGCCAAATCGAAACATTAGATAGCAAAGCTAAAGCGTTAAATATTGAAATCGTTCGCCAATCCATTACTAACGCTAGTGAAATCCCAACTGCGACAGATACTTTATTAAATAAAGGTGTCGATTGCTTAACTAATTTAACAGACAACACAGTCGTTGGTGCATTAGATGTCATCTTAAGCAAAACAAACGCTAAAAAGATTCCAGTGTTCGGTAGTGAAATCGATCAAGTGAAGGGTGGTTGCTTAGCTAGTGCTTCTTTAGACTATGTTGCTTTAGGCGAGAAAACCGGTACCATCATGGCTAAAGTCTTAAAAGGCGAAGTTAAAGCCAGCAATGATATCGCCATTAAAATCGACGATAGTTTTAATTGCTATTCCGATAAAGTCGCAAAGCAATTAGATATCAAAGTTCCAGAAATAGAAATGAGAAACGTGGACTAATATGCCATTAAATATTATTTTTAACATCCTGCAACAAGGCTTATGCTACGCCATTGTGGCATTAGGGGTTTATATCAGTTATAAGATATTAAACTTCCCTGATTTAACAGTGGATAGTTCATTTCCTTTAGGCGCAGTAGTGTGCATTGGTTTAATTCAAGTTGGTGTGCCATTTATTATCGCCCTAATCGTTGCCTTTATTTCAGGCACATTAACTGGTTTTATTACTGGCTTCTTACATGTGAAATTTAAAATCAGCCCATTATTATCAGGCATTATTACTATGACTGCATTATTATCAATTAACCTTGCCGTTGCTCAAGGAAGAACGTTAATTCCTTATGGTGATAAAACCACACTATTTAATAACGCTTTTACTAAATTATTTGGTGATAATTTATCATTAATTGCTTTAGCAAATATCATTATCTTATTAGTTATTGTGATTGTTATTAAAGTCTTAATGGATTTATTCTTTAAAACCAAAAGAGGCTATATGCTAAGAGCGGTTGGTGATAACGAACAAATGGGAATCTCTTTAGGCTCCAATAGTGGCTTTTATAAGATATTTGGCTTATGCCTCGCTAATGGGCTAGTCGCTTTAGCGGGTGCTATTTATAGTCAATATATGAATTATTTTGATAACACTTCTGGTACAGGTATGGTTGTTATTGCTTTAGCGAGTGTCATCATTGGCACAGCTATCTTTAAACATGTGAAGTTTGTTAAAGGGACAACCGCTTCAATAGTGGGTGCTCTTATTTATACCGCAGTATTAAATGTCATTATCGCGCTAGGTGTACCAACTATTTATCTAAAACTCGTGATGGCGTTATCTTTCTTAGTGATATTAATCTTAAATTATTATTTCTTCTCTAGAGATAAAAAGATTAAGAAAGGAGAAAAACATGTCTAACCTCCTCTCTTTAAAAGGCATTTATAAAAGCTTTAATAAAGGCACAATTGATGAAATGGCCTTATTCACTGACTTTAATTTAGATATTAAAGAAGGCGAATTCGTTTCCATTGTCGGTAGTAATGGTTCTGGTAAAACAACTATTCTAAATATCATCAGTGGTTCAACACCAATTGATGGTGGTGATGTTTGCTTAAAAGATGAAAACATCAACAAGATGAAAGAATATTTAAGAGCGAGAAGAATCGCTCGTGTCTATCAAGACCCCGCTTTAGGAACATCACCAAACTTAACAGTTTTAGAAAATCTTGCTTTAGCGGACAATAAGGGTCATTACTATGGTTTATCTTTTGCTTTTAACAAAAAGAAAAAAGCGGAATATCAAGAATTGCTTAAATCTCTTAATATGGGTTTAGAAGATAAGATGAACACTAAAGTGAAAAGACTTTCAGGTGGTCAAAGACAAGCTTTAGCCTTATTAATGGCCACTATGCAACCAGTGGATATCTTGCTTTTAGATGAACATACCGCTGCTTTAGATCCTAAGACTAGTGAAGAAATCATGGAACTCACTAATCGCATCATTAAAGAAAAGCACATTACCACTTTAATGGTGACACATAATCTTCGTTACGCTATTGAATATGGCAATCGTTTATTAATGTTTAACCAAGGTTCAATTATTATTGATAAGAGCGATAAGGAAAAAGAAAACATCAATGTTGATGATTTATTAAAGACATTTAATGAAATCTCCATTGAATGTGGTAACTAAATAACGCATAATGCAGTTAGGAAGATCATATGGATATTAACATTATTTTCGATGAAGCAAACAATCAATCATTAGCCTATCTTGACCAAACTCAAGTTGGTGAATGCCAATTTGAAATAAAAGAAGACAGATGGTATATCGTTCATACTGGTGTCCGTCCAGAATATGGTGGAAGAGGGATCGCTAAATTATTAGTGAAACGCATTATAGATGAAGCAAGAAAAAGAAGAAAAAAGATTGTTCCAATTTGTTCTTACGCTCAAAAGATGATGCTTAATAATGACGAATATAAAGACGTCATATAACAAATAAAATAATTAAGGATAATATAAGAATCACGAACAGTGATTCTTTTTTTATGACTCTGATGCGTTTTTAAATGGACTCTGATGCTATTTTTTAAAGTTATATTGGATTTTTTCGATTTTAATTGTGTTTATGTGTATTTTTATGTATATTTATGTTGTAGGAGGAAAAACTACTATGATTAAAACAATTCTTACAGTCGTATTCGTCATCATCATCTTTGCCTTATTGGGCGCCATTGTCTTCATCCTTTCTAAGAGGAGTATTAAAGATAAGAAAGGTTATGTTGAAGCGAAAAAACCAAACAAACTCATTGTCCCATTACTCGCTGTTGCTATTGCGGTAGTCGGTATCATGAGCTTCATTATCCCAGGTTCATTCCACCAAGTCGAAGCGGGCACAGTCGCTGTCGTTAAAGAACTTGGTAAAATCGTTGATGTGAGAAAACCTGGCACATACTTCGACTTCTATATGACCAGAAGTTACGAAGTCTATGATGCGACAGTTCAACAAGTCGAAATCAACACATCAGCCTATTCTAAAGATGGTCAAACCATGTCCTTAGAAGTCTATCTCCAATATCAAATCCAAATGGAGAAGCTCATCGTCAAAGACGATAATGGTAACATCCTTCAATCAGAAGGTATTGCGGGTAAATATGTGACCTTATCTTCATTACAATCACGTATTGAAACTCAAACTATCGAAAAAACCAAAGCGGTCATGTCATCCGCTGAAGCGATGACCATCATTCAAGATAGACAAACATATTCTGAACTCGTCTCCACGACAGTGAGAAACGCTATCGGCCCAGACTATTATGTCAACGTCCAAGATGTCATCTTAACAAACATTGACTTCACAGATGAATTTGAAAAATCAGTTGAAGACAAAGTGGTGGCGGAACAAGATAAACAAGCTGCGATCACTAGAGCGGAAGCACAATTAGAAGTTGCTAAACTTGAAGCACAAAAGAAGATTGAAGAAGCAAAAGGTAATGCTGAAGCACAAAAGATTATTGCTCAAGCAACCGCTGAAGCCGCTACATACAAAGTTATCGAACTTGCAAAGACAATCGGTTACACAGTTCAAGAGACATATATCTATTCTGTCAATGGTGTAGAAACAGTTTATGCCATCAAACAACAAGAAAGTGATACAGTCATCTTCTTAGGTACCAAATATGTCATCGATGTCACAACAGGTCCAGGCGCAGATAACTTCAAGAAACTAGTGGAAGATTACTTACAATATCTTGCCTATTTAGAAAAATGGGATGGCAAATTGCCAGAAGTTGTCTCTGGCAACGACGCTCTTAGCATCATCGTTCCAAATAACTAATTAGGAAGAAAAACTATGGAGGATTGATAAATCGTATCGATCCTCTTTTTTGTTATTTGTAAAAAAATAATCGTTTTGTTAACACATCTATAAAACACATGATATAATGCTTCATGAAAGGTTAGTTAGTTATGACTAACCTATGAAGTTAATACTTTGTATTAATTATCAAAATGGAAGAAGTGGCCATTCAAAAGTAATCCAGCAAAAAAACTATAAAGTATCTTAGCCAATGCTTTATAAGTAATGTTTCTCCTATTAAAAACAAAATAACCAAAATGGCCACTCTTCCCAGACTAATTGAAAGGAAGTAGTGTTATGAATAAGTACATCTTAGGAATTGATGGTATGGGATGTGGCATGTGTGAAATGCATGTTGAAGAAGCTATTAGAAAAGCAATCAACGTCAAAAAAGCTAAAGCATTACATATTAAAAATAAATTAGTTGTTTTTACTGAGAACAATTTATGCGAAGATGATTTTAGTAACGCTCTTAAAGATACTGGCTACCGAATTACTTCTTTTGAAAGGACAGCCGCTATTAAAAAACTATTTGGGTGGAGGTGACTAATATGCCAACATTTGCTTATCCGTTAATTGGTATTTCTCTTATCTTCCTCTGCACCACACTTGGTGCATTATTTGTATTTTTTGTTCGTAAAAAAGATATTTCACCAAGATTAAATAAAGTATTTACAGGCTTTGCCGCTGGTGTGATGTTTTCCGCTTCATTTTTCTCATTAATTAAACCTGCTCTTGAAGCTAACGCTACTTATATGCCTACTTGGCTAATAGTGGTGATCTCGATTGTTTTAGGTGCCGGATTCTTATGGCTTATCGATAAGATTGTTCCACACTTCCACACTAATGAAAACAAAGAAGAAGGTTTATCCACTAAAAGAATGTCTAAGACATCAAAGATGTTCTTAGCGGTTACCATTCATAATGTTCCAGAAGGTTTATCTGTTGGTATTGCTTTTGGTGTTGCTTTATCTCAACCAGATAACGCTGCTTTATTAGTGGGTGCATTATTACTCGCAGTTGGTATTGGTATTCAAAATATCCCAGAAGGTGCTGTTGTTTCTTTACCAATCAAAGGTGAAACAGGTTCTTCTTTTAAAGCATTTATATTCGGTATGATGTCTGGTATCGTTGAACCAATTGCCGCCGTAATTGGTCTATTTTTAGCGATGCAAATTCAAGGCATTATGCCATGGGCATTAGCCTTTGCCGCTGGTTGTATGATTTATGTCGTGGCTGAAGAAATGATTCCAGAAATGACTAGTGAAGGTCATGATCATTTTGGTGTTTGGTCATTCATAGTCGGTTTTGTTATCATGCTCGCTTTAGACTGCATTCAGTTTTAAAAAAAATATTCAGAAAAATATTTAGATAAGTACTAAAAAATGTAATTTAGGCTATTTTAAACATTATATGTTTTGTTGCGATTTCAACATTTTATAATAAAATATTTGTAATGGAATACAACATATCGTACAGTGTTGCCGCTGTTGTAATTGGGGCGATTTTAATCACCATATTAATTTTGAATTACTCGTCGACAAACCTATTGAATAGACGATTCAAAATCTTTTTAGTGGCGACATTAGTGATGTATGCGATGAACATCCTAACGGTGTTCACAAATAAATATGCTTCTAATTTCCCGTTGTGGATAAGTTACACATTAAATGGTATTTATTTTGCTGCTAGTAATGCTACTGCAGGGTTGTTTCTTTATTACATCTTATCGATTCTTTATTTTAAAGATCTGAAGAACCGTTTATTTAAGATATTTACCATTATTAATTTAGGTCTATTTTTCATTGATGGTGTTTTATTAGTGGTCAATGGCTTTACTGGTATCTTCTTTACATTCGTTGATGGTGTTTATACACGTGGACCAATTTATTTATTTGTTAATGCCGTTTCACTTTTATATGTCGTTGAATCAATTGTCTTCTTCTTCGTGAGATATAAATATTCAAATATTAAACAAAGAATATGCGCTGGGATATTCTATGCGATATTCTTTGCTTCATATATCATTCAAGTTTATTTCTTACCAAACGTTTTACTTTCTGACTTTGCAACATCTGTTGGTGCTTTAATCATTTTCTTCTCCATCGAATCGCCTGATTACGCAAAATTAATGGAGACGTTATATGAATTAAACGAACTTAAGGCCTCTTTGGAGATACAAGTTCAAAACCGTACTAAAGAGCTTGATGATGAAAAGCAATCATATGAAGAATTAACTTTAGAAACATTATCTTCCTTAGCGGAAGTGGTTGACGCTAAAGACCATTATACAAAAGGTCACTCATTTAGAGTGGCAGCTTATGCTAAAGCTTTAGCGGAGAAACTTGGCTTAAGCGCTGATGAATGTGAAAAAATCTATTTCGCTGGTTTAATTCACGATGTCGGTAAGATTGGCATTTCAGAAAACATTTTAAGAAAGCCAGGAAAATTAAGCGATGATGAATTTGAAGTCATCAAATCTCATCCATCTTTAGGTAGCAATATTCTTAAAGGTATTAAACATTACAAAGTATTTGAGGAAGTCGCTAGAAGCCATCATGAAAGATATGATGGTAATGGCTATCCAGATAAACTTAAAGGCGAAGAAATTCCATTTGCCGCAAGAATTGTTGCTGTTTGTGATTCCTTTGACGCAATGACAAGTGATCGTAGTTATCGTAAAGCTTTACCAGATAGCAGTGCTCTTAATGAGTTACTAAAATATCGTGGTAAACAGTGGGATCCAAAGATTATCGATGCCTTTATTGAACTCTATCATTCATATCCTGATTCGATTAGAAATCATGTTGACGAATTTGCCACCGAGGAACAAAAAACTATGTAAAACATAGGCAAAAAATGGCGTTTTGCAGTCTTTTTGTGTTTTTTGTTATTGCCTAATGTGCGTGCGCATAATATAGTAATAGAGAGTAAAAGGGTAAGGAGAAACCTATGAATTTAGCAAAAAGAAAACCTAGTAAAGGGTTTACTCGTCTTTTAATCGCTACGATTGTTTCTTTTGTTATTTTTCTAGTTTCTTTCCTTTTAGTGGGTGCCTTTATTGGCTTATCACATAACCATCAAATCAAGGATTTTGCTGCTTTAATGCAATATCATGTCGATGGTTTAAAGGGTTTATTCACTTTTAAATTAAATGATGCTTCAAATATCATCTATTTCAATTTGAGCTGTTTATTATATATCGGCATTGTTTTATGGGTTGCTTTCTTAATTGTTGGTATTATCCAAGCCGCTAAAAGAAAACGTGCTACTATTGTCTATGGTTTAGTAGCGACATTCTTAAGTCTATTTGTTTTCATGTTTACCGCGACTGGAATACCACAATATTGGCTCATAGTTAATACACGTGCTCCATATGATAATAATCCAGCGCTTTTATTATTTACTTTATTTACTATTGTTTTCTCACTTATCTATATCGTTTTAGCGTTTGTTTTATATTTCGTTTGTGTTGTTGACACATACCGTAATTCTCAAATTGAAGAGCCTGTTAAGGAAGAACAACCTCAACAAGAAGAAAAGAAAGTCATTATTGAAGAACCTAAAAAAGAAGAAAAGCCAGTTGCGCAAGCCGCTCCTATTTTAGAAGAACCAAAAGAAGAACAACCTTACGAATATAATGAGGAAAAAGAAGATACTCTTTCAAAGAAAGATTTAGCACAGTTGATTAGAGATATCGTTAGAGACGAAGTCTCACGTCAATCCGCTAATAATCCTTATCCTCAAGGTCCATTAGTGGTCCAATATTTTGGCACAGCGCCAATTAGCCAAACTGCTCCTCAAAACGAAATCAAGAAAGAAGAGATTAAAGAAGAACCTCTTCCTAAGGAAAGCAATAAACAAGAGCCAGTCGCAGAAGTTAAACCAAGTGATGAAGTTAAGGTTCACGATAATATCGTTCCTGAAGAAGATAAAGCTCCTGAATATATCATTGTTCCAGAAGAAGAAAAGGTCGAAGAACCTGCTCCTGTTAAAGAAGAAAAGCCAGTAGTGGAAGAGGCTCAAGCTGAAAAGAATAAGATCATTCGTATTCCTTTCCAAACAAGAATGATTAACGCTGATGAAGAAATGAAGCGTAATTATAATGAATTAAAGAATGAAATTCTTTCATATGGTGTTAATGACCGTGTCTCTAATTCTGGCGATGCCTTCCGTTTACATCGTAAAACATATGTGAAAATTACTATTGCTGGTTTAAGCTTAAAACTCTATTTCGCTTTAAATCCTGATGATTATAAAGATTCACCAATCCCAGTGCAAAACGCAGGTCATAAAGGTATTTACGCTGATATCCCATTAGTGTTCAAAGTTAAATCTGGTTTATCAATGAGAAGAGCAAAAGAGCTCATTCAAACTGTGATGGAAAAAGATGGTTTTGAACAAGGTGTCATCGGTGATACTGACTGGGTTGAAGAATTAAAGAAAGAACCAGTGAGTGATGACGACTCACAAGAAGACTAATTATTAGTTCATGTAAATATTAAGGTATGCTAGCATACCTTTTTATTTAATCATTTCACAATGACTATAAAGTATGATAAATTTATTAATTGCGACCAGCAAAGAAAGGGAGTGGTTCATTAATGGATGTACCTCTGTCGTGGGTAATCATTATTGTTTGTGTATTAGCACACTTTTTCTTTTCCGCTGGTGAAACCGCACTCGCATGTGCAAACCGCTTCAAGATGCAAGTCGAAGCGGATGAAGGTAAAAAATCCGCCAAATTAGTGCTCAAAGTTCAAGAAAAATATGATCGTGCATTAATTACGGTTTTAATAGGAAGTAATATCGTCAGCATTGCTGCTTCAGTTATCTGTACAGCTCTTTTTACACGTATTTTTACTGATTATACTTCTGATCTTATTGCCTTTTTAGCGTCCTTAACTATTTCATTATTAATTTATATATTTGGTGATGCTTTACCAAAAACAATTGCTAGAAGCATTCCTGATACTATTTCTAAAGTATTTGTCTATCCTGTCTTTGGTTTAATGATGCTTGTTTATCCAATTACTTTATTATTTGAATTATTAACTAAAGGTATTGAAAAAGCATTTAAAGTCAAAGAAGAAGTGGAATTTGACGAAGAAGATTTTGAAAATGTCGTGGAAAAAGTTTCTGATGAAGGCATTTTAGAAGAAGAACAAAGTGACATTATTCAATCCGCTTTAGATTTCGCAGACACAAATGTTAAAGAAGTTTTAACACCAAAAAATAAAATCTTCGCTCTTAATATTAGAGAATTAGATAAAGAAAAATTACATCAAATAGTTATCAACACTAATTATTCTAGAATCCCTATTTATGATGGCAATATCGATAACATCATCGGTGTTTTACATATTAAGACATATTTAAGTGCTTATTTAAGAAACCCCAATGTTTCTATTAGAAGCAAACTGCAAAAGCCATACTTCGTTTCATCAAACATTATGATTGATGATTTATTTAATGGCTTTAAAAAACACCATACACATATCGCTATTGTAAGAGATAAAAATAAATGTGTCATTGGCATGGTCACAATGGATGATGTTTTAGAAGAACTAGTAAGCGATATTTCTGAACCAACTAGCACGAAAGGAAATAGATAACATGAGGTGGTATTATTGGCTAATCGTTGTCATATGTGCATTGTTATCAATGTTCTTTTCCGCTGCTGACATGGTATATGGCATGGTTGATAAAGATCGTTTACAAAGAGAAAAAGGCAAAAAAGAGAAACGCGCTAAAGCGGCTTTAAAAATTGCTGATGACTATGAATTATCAATATCCGCTATTTTATTAGGTAACAATATTGTCAACGTTGCTGCTGCTTCTATTGTTACTCTTATTGCTATTGCTTTATCTTATGGCAAAAATATCGAACTTGCTGAAACTATTTCAACAATTATTTTAACTATATTTATTATCATCTTCTGTGAGTTTATTCCTAAAGCGTTTGCTAAAAGATTTAATTATTCTTTAGCGTTGTTATTTGCTTATCCAGTTACATTCTTTAAATATCTCTTCTTTATCATTGTTTGGCCAATCGCTAAATTATTTAAATTATTTGGTAAATTATTCGCTAAAAAGAGTAAAGAAGAAGATCAAATCGATGAAGATGTTTTAACTGAAATGGCTGATTCTCTTGAAGAAGAGGGCATCTTAGAAGAAAACGAAGCGGAATTATTAAGAAGCGCGATTGATTTAAACGATATCGAAGCTTTTGAAATTATGACTCCAAGAGTGGATGTCTACGCTATTAGTAAAGATGAAGATATTGATGAATTAATTAAAGATAAAGAATTCTTTAAGCATTCACGTGTCCCTGTCTATGATGAAACAATCGATAACATAATTGGTATTTTACCAATTAAAGCCTTAGCTAAAAAGATTTTAGCGGGTGATAAAGATATTGATATTAAGTCACTTTGCTATAAACCTTTAATCGTTCCTAGAAACCATCAAATCTTAGACGTTTTAAAGGAATTTAAAGAAAAGAAAGTTCACGTTGCAGTAGTCATTGATGAATATGGTGGCACTGAAGGTATCATCACTATGGAAGATATCTTAGAAGAAATCGTCGGCGATATCTTCGATGAATTTGATGAAATTGAAGAAGAATATGTCGAAAAAGGTAATAGTACATATATTGTTGATGGTTCAATGAATATCGATGACTTCTTTGAACTCATTGGTTATGAAGAAGAAGTAGAAACTGATTACACAACTGTTGGCGGTTTCTGCCAGGATATTTTAGATAGATTCGCTAAAGTCGGCGATGAATTTGATTTTGCTCATTATCATTTTAAAGTTTTAGAAGCTGATGAATTTACAGTGGAAAAACTCAAAGTAGTGGACACTGAATTTGAAAAAGATTAGTAGTGTAATTTTATGAAAGCTTTAGTGTTATCACGTGGTAAGACAAATTCCATTGAATTAAATCACGATCAAAGTGAATTCTCTTTATTGTTAAAAGAAATAGGCTATGAAGTAGCGGCTTATTTTTCTCAAGATATTGAAAACATTGATAAAAATACCTATTTAGGCTCTGGTAAGATTGTTGAAGTCGTTTCTTTTTATCATCAATATAATGAAGAGAACCAAGATTCACCAATCGATATTATCGCCTGTAATTTTGAATTAACTGGTTTACAAAAGAAAGCCATTTCAGCGATTACCAAAGCGGAAATAATCGATAGGACATTCGTTATCTTGAACATTTTTGAAAAGAATGCGAAAACAAAAGAAGCTAAATTACAAGTGGAAATCGCAAGATTAGAATATCTTAAGAATCACCTTGTCGATGAGAAAGCATCATATTCACAAGTGACATCTGGAAGTGGTCATAATAAAGGTAAAGGCGAAAAGCAAATTGAATTATCAAAAAGACAAATTTCTAAAGCTGTTTTACAAAAGAAAAAAGAATTAGAAGCTATTAAACTATCAAGACGTAATATGCGTAATAAAAGGATTAATAGTCCGACACCTAAAGTGTGTATCGTAGGTTACACAAACGCTGGTAAATCAACGCTTATGAACCGCTTAGTAAAACTATCAAAAGAAGATAAAACAGTCTTAGAAAAGAATGCTTTATTTGCCACTTTAGAAACTTCCACTAGAAACATTTCTGTTTTTGGTTATCCATCATTCTTTTTAACAGATACTGTTGGTTTTATTTCCCATCTACCAGTTTATTTGGTGGATGCTTTCCGCTCCACATTAGAAGAAATTAAAGAAGCTGATTTATTAGTCCAAGTTGTGGATTTATCTGATCCATTTAAGGAAGAAGAAATTGAAACCACTAAAGGTATCATTAAAGATTTAGAAGCGGATAATATTCCAATGGTTAATATTTATAACAAATATGATTTATTAGGGGGATTTGCTAATTTCATTCCTCAGGAAAATGAATTATTAGTGTCTCTTCTTGATGAAGAAGATGTTCTAGATGCTTTAAAATTTATCGTTTCTCATTTTTCTAAAAATTGGATTAGAGAAGAAATGCTACTTCCTTATTCAATTGATTTCGTGACATTTAGCAAAGAGAACTATGTGATTAAGAAGACAGAAAAAGAAGACGGCTATTTATGCGAAGTCTTCTTAAATCCTGCTTATTTATATAAATACACTAGTGGCAATTAGTCTTAATATGCTTTTGATATAATTCGTAAATCAAATCAGCGACTTCTTCAATTGATCTTTGTTCAGAATCGATTTGATAATTAACGGTTGGGATTTGCCCGTGGTCAAATACTTTACGGTCATTTTCTATACGCTTAATGGCGTCTTCTTTTTTATCGCCTCTTTCAAGCATACGTTTAAATCTTGTCTCTTCAGATGTTGATAAATAAAAAGTCACAATTCTTTTATCGTTAAGACGAGAATATGACTTTAAACCTTCTAAATCAATAACCACAACACGGTCATCCGCGATTTGATCTTTAGTGGAACCATAATAGTTACCGTTATAGTATGTATGTTCAACAAATTTATCTTCTTTAATTAATTGTTGGAATTTTTCAACAGAAACAAAAAAATAGTCTTTACCATTAACTTCATGAACGCGCATTGAACGAGTGGTGGTCGTAATGGCCTTTTGAATGCCGTATTTAACCATCAGCATTTTTGCTGCTTCTGTTTTTCCTGATGCGCTTGCCCCACTTAGTACTATCATAAAAACTTATTACAAATAATATATCACTTTTCAAAAAAAGCGCATTTCTTTTTTTATTTGTAATTTTTTCAAAAAAAGTTAATTCAAAGAATTAATAGTGAGGCTTAGAAAAAATATTTAAAAAATTTCGGACAAAAAGCAAAAAACCAACCTACTAAACATATAGGAGGCAAAAACATGGTATTGATTGAAAAAAGCTTCAAAGAATTGAGCAAAATGACTGAAGAAGTTGCCAATAAGTTTTTCTTTGCTAGGAAAGCTTTACTAGTTTTAAATAGTAACGATATTATCAAGAAATATGATTTACCATACCAAGCTTATTTAATAAAAGTGGAAAAAGCTTACTCTTTATTAAATGAAAAACAGCAAAATTTAATCAATAACGAATTCTTCTATCAAAACTATCAATACTGGTGGGTTGGTTTGTACTCCAAAGCTAATTTTTATCGCTTAAAGAAAATAACGATGCTGAAGTTCTTGGAGGGCATTTATCATGCTTAAAATATTGCTTTTATCAAGCGCAATAATTGTTTCGTCCACAAGCGGGATTACTAGTGAAGTAACCGCTATGGGCAAGATAGACTTTTCTTTAATCACTCGTTCTTCTAATTTTGTTCCTCCACCAAATATATCCGCAGGTTCATTTAAATATTCAAGAACATCTAGTAGTTCTAATCCAGATGATAATAGTGATTATATTGAATGCCCAATGTATGGTCCTTTTAAAGTGGGGGATCCTAATTTTGAAGTAAATTTTACTTATCGTATTTTTGGGCCTAGCCGTAAAGTAAATGAAAGATTGAGAATAATAAGCCCTACAGGAAGCGTTATATACGCCTATGTTAATGAGACTAAGGATTATATCGAAGATAGCTTAGAAGTAGCGACATTCACTATGCCAATAAAAGAATGCCTTACTAATAACGGCATGACTTTTAAATTTGAAGTTGTTGATAAAACTAAGCATCTAATCGTTGCGGATTATGGCGCGACTTTCTATCCGATATCTAACGATAAACCAACAACGCAAGAATTAAAAAGTAGTGTTTACGAAACTAGAGATATCGGTTTTTACGCTGATGGGAAAGCCATTAAAGCCATTAAAGAAAAATATGATTTCACTTCATTAACAGATTATTTAGATATCGATTATTATTACCGCCTCAATCTTACGAATATAAATTTTAAATATAGTTCGCTTTTTGATTTTAGTTACGATTCCATATCTCTACGTTTTGAAGACCGTGAAAATTTATTTCCCTATTTAAATCATGATGGGGTAAATATCAATATTCCTCTAGGCACTACGAAGATTAATGACATCTTAACTCTTAAATATAAAAACTCATTTTACGTTAATAAAAGGACATTACAGTTATCTAATGTTTCTCACCCTGGTTATGCACCTTCAACATATTTTTATTTGCCAGTAAACGGTAAAAGAATTTTTAATAATAAGCTTTTATATTTAGATGTTACTGGATTAGGTAAAAGTAAGTTAAATGCTTCTTTTCCGATTAGATATGTTGCAGACCGCTCTTTAGTGGGCTTATGTGGTGATAGTGATTATTACATAGAAGGAGGAATTAAATAATGGTGATGGTATTCATTTCTCTTTTTATCGCTGTTATTTCTTTTAATTTCTTTATGATGTCTTATCAAATAAATGGCGTTAATAATCTAGTTTTATCAATGCCTATATCTTTATATGAAACTTCGATTAATATGCTCAACATAAACGAGAACAAGGTGCCTTCTTTTGATAAACAAGCCTTAGAGAACCGCATCCAATCGTACTTCGATTTCTCAATGAAAAAATACACAGAAGATTATTCATTAGACTTTTATTATTACAATCCTTTTAATCATTCCATCTGTCTTAGTGATACATGTCACGCGGTTGAAGTAAAAGTGGAAGCTTCTTTGATCCTTAATTATCACTATGAAAAGACGATGTATTATCAGATAAGGAGTAACTAATGGACGTTAAGAAGTTAGTAGGTTATTTAGAAACATCCTTTTTAAGCGATTTATTAAAAGAGGATACAGTCACTGATATTTCTTATAACGGGGAATATATCTTTTATCTTGATAATAAATTTGGTCGTCTTAAAAGAAACGTTGAAGTAGAGCCACTTCTAGTAAGAGATTTTATTCGTCAAATCGCTAATTTATCTGAAAAGCAATTCTCTTATCAAAATCCAGAATTAGATGTCTCATTTGGTAAATATCGTCTAACAGCGTTACATCAAAGTGTTTGCCGTAAGAAAAACAATGAATGTATATGCTTTTCCTTACGTATTGCGTCAACACGTTTACGCATCCAAGAAGATGAACGATATTTTCCTCCCGCTTTAAGCGATTTATTAGATGTACTAATTGACTCTAATGTTTCAATCGTGCTTGGAGGATTAACGGGAAGTGGCAAAACCGAATTACAAAAATATCTCATTACAAGAATGAAAGAAAACACAAGAGCGATTGTTATAGATAACGTATTAGAACTAGATCAATTACAAGTTGAAAATCATCTTGATTTAAATATTTGGCAAGTCGATGAAAATAGAGAAAATGCCTCGACAGAGCGATTAGTGAAAACCGCTTTAAGAAGTAATCCAGATTGGCTTATAGTCGCTGAAAGTCGTGGCAAAGAAGCTATTGATGTTCTTAATTCTTCATTAACTGGCCATCCCATCATTACGACATTACATGCTTTTGATATTGAAAGTATGCCTTATCGCATGGTGAGAATGGTGATGATGAATGAACAAAAAATGGATTATCAAGATGTCTATCAAGATGTTTCATATCATCTTCGTTTCTATATTTATTTAACACGTAAGTATAACGAAGATGGTGTGGTATCAAGATACATTTCATCTGTTGGTTACCTCAATGGTAAAACAATGGAAGAAATATATGGTAGTGACGGGGAAAACAAAAGATTTAAGTTATTAGGAACCGAGCCATTAAAAATGTTAAACACTTCTCACGCTAGTAACTTATTCAAAAGAACTTTTCTAGGAGGAAATAAATGAATTTTTTGTTAATTGGATTTTTTGTTTCACTCGCCTTCGCTGGTTTGAATTATATTGCGAGTGAAAACGTTATTAGTAGTCTTGTAATTTTCCTAACGTCCATAGGTTTTTTCGTTTTCATCGCTAGGAGGCAAAAGAACAAATATCTAAACAAAACCCGCCGCTACCATCAGTGCTATCGTTTTGTAAATACTTATGTAGTTTCATTAAGTATTAAAGGATCCTTAGCTTATGCTAGAGAAAGCGCTTATAACATCAGTGATAGCAAAGTTAAAGAAGTGATGGATTCCATTAAAGAAATGGATGAAGAAGAGCAGCTATCTTACCTAAGTAAATATTTTAAATTTGATTTATATTACCTTTTCGTTGATACAGTTACTTTATGGAATGAACAAGGTGGTGACATATTGAATATGAGCCAGCGTCTGATTAATAAATTGCGTTTAAAAGAAGAATATCTCTTATCTTGTGAATCAATGCATAAATCAAGAGTAATCGAATTTACAATCTTGTGGAGTATCACGCTTATTATTCTTGCCTCATTAAGATTTGCTTTATCACAGTTTTATAACAAAGTTATTCAAACACCATTTTACCAAGTGTCAGTAGTGGCCATCTTCTTATTTGTGCTTCTTTCAATCTATATCTTGGTAAAACGCATTTCTAATGTCACATTGGAGGGTTGGAAAGATGATGAAAAATAATTTTAAAGACACCATCGAATTTGTTGGTCTTTCTTATAAAAAGGAAATATTAAAGATAACACTTGTTAATATCGCTTTTTTAGGCGGCATTGCAATCCTATATTTTGTCTTTGACTATTTGATTTATGTGATAGTCGCCGCTATCGCGTTAATGGCAATCGATTATCTTCTATTATCTAGATATAAAGATAAGAAGAATTTAATACTTAAAGCGAGAGAAGATGAACTAATCGCTATCATCTCTTATTTTGAAATATACCTTCAAAACAAAAATAATGTTTACCAATCATTCAATCTACTCATACCTTTTTGTTCTTCATGGATGAAAGATAAAATCGAAACATTTCTTAAAGAAATAGACAAGGATAAAACAGTTCAACCATTTATTAATTTCGCTAATAATTTCAAACATTTAGCCAGTCATAGTTTAATGCTTTCTATTTATCAAATGGTGGAGCAGGGTGAAAGCTTTGAACAATTAACACAGTTCAATGTCATCTATGACGAATTAGCTAAAAATCGTAATAAGGAATTAATTGAACAAAAAGAAAGGTCTTTAGCCAATATGTCAACTTTCCCTCTCGCTGGAGCGGGTTTAATAACCGTGACATTAACTATTTCAATACTTTCTTTATTGGGGGATTTAATAAATGTCATATAAAATCGGTCTTTTATTATCGATGATTTTCGTCGCAATGTTTTTCCTTTTTGGTGCGGATCTCATTTCCATTCAAAGTGTCTTTAGTTCCCTTGACGCTAAATCGAGCAATATTTCCTATTTAATATCTCGAACAGGAATTATTGATGATAATTTTAAAAATCGTATCGAAACTATGTATAACGTGACATTTAACTGTGATGAAAATCTATCACCAACTTTTGGTGAAGAAATAATTTATTCAATTTCTACGTCTTATCAACCAATGATTATTTCCAAGGGGGAAATGATAATCAGTATTTCGCGAATGACAGTCGTAGGATTTTATGGATAGAAAGGAGAAGTATCTATGTCTGAGATTAAAGGACAATTGCTTGGTATTATCTTAGTAATTATGATTTTTGGTATCGTCGCAGCGGGATTATCAGCAGTCTTTACTAGCTTAACAAATACAGTTTCAAGCGAAGTCGCTAAAGCGGCTGTCACTAGTGTTAAAGCTATGATTTAGTTTCACTAAGTGAAAAATAACGGCTGAAAAATGCCGTTTTTTGTTATTGAAGGTCAATGATACTTATTGTAAAATAGTGGCGATATGGAAGCATTAGAAATTGTAAAAGAAGCAATCAAAGACCGTATTAATATTGACACAATTAATTACGATGACAAATTAGATGAATTGGGTTTAGATTCTCTTGATTTAGTTGAAACAATGCTAAAGATTGAGGAAGCTTTAAATGTCGAATTTGCCACTGATGAAATCGTTGAATTAAAGACGATTCGTGATGTTGTCAATTTAATCGAAACAAAAAAATAATTATTTTCTTGTCATTGCTTGCCCTACATGATAATATTTTAAACGCGCTTAATAAAGCGTAGTTGCAAATTGCCTACCTAGCTCAGTCGGTAGAGCTATCGGCTGTTAACCGATCGGTCGTGGGTTCGAGTCCCTCGGTAGGCGCCACTTGGCGAATTGGAGAAGCGGCTTAACTCACATGCCTTTCACGCATGCACTCACGGGTTCGAATCCCGTATTCGTCACCAACTTAGTTAAATAGGATTGATACAATGTGTCAGTCCTTTTTTTGTTAATTCTAAATTCTTGACTATATAATGGATTAAGACATAGTCTTATGATGATATATAATCACTATGAAAAAGAATAGAGAATACGATCAAAATATTATTAATGCATTAAAGGCTCTACCATCTCCTTTGAAAACATTTGATGGGCATAATGTATTTTTTGATATAGACAAAAGAGATGAAACGATATTCGAACATATATCAAATAAAAAACATCATTTTCATGTTGTTGACATTAATGCAATTCCTTCAGTTCTTAAAAACAAAAAATGTTTAAAGACCGATAGAAGTGGTAAAAGATTTAGAACTTATATTGGGGAACGTGGCAAAACAAAAGAAAAACCTAAATACTTAAAAATCGTTACTTTGCTAGGAAAGAATAATAAAGAATCGGTTTATTCAGTTTACTTAGTAAAAAGCGTTGATAAGAAATAAATATTAAGATAAAATAATTATGCCAAAGGTGGAAAATCAGCTGGCGACCACGGCGCATCCTAGCCATAGGATGGATATTACAGCGATGCAGGGGTGGAGCTAATAGATGACCTCTAACGATTCAGTCACTCCCATAATCAGGCTGGCCTGCTTGGCAAATAACTACATCCCAATTGGATGTTTTTATTATCGAAACGTAGTGAAGATAAAAACCGGGTGCTATGCACGTGAGAATCGAAATAGCTTCCTGCGATGTGAAAAAACCTCATGTTATAATCAAAAAGGCTGACAACCGTTTGATATAACAGGAGGTGTATCC
>JAGBLL010000083.1 GCA_017635465.1 Bacilli bacterium | reverse complement strand
ATCTAATTTTGGCTTTTTATTTTCATCTTCCCTGACATAAACATCATCTTCCACCAATCGACTTTGAATTCCTATTTTCCATATATCCTCTTCTCCTTTTTCTTTAAGGCTTATTTCTCTCTTTTTTTCTTCAAGGTCAGCCGCTTTCACAGCTAAAGGAATAATATTATCCATATGTGCAATGAACAAATTATTATTGGAACAAAGACTATCAATATCTTGATGTCTTAATCTAAGCATAGCTTTAGCAATTTTAGGGAAAAGATGTTGAAATTGAGAATATCTTTCATTTTCCAAAAGTTTCGAATATACTTTATTACTAGCAGCCTCATCCATTTCTTTCCAATAATTTTTCATTTCATTATATAACGGATGTGTTTTCAATTCTTGTCCAGTTATAACGAAATGATGTTCTTTTTCTTGGTCCTTAGGAATATTCTCATTACCAGATTTATCATTAAATGGATTAATATTGAAGTCTTCACCAAAAGGTTCATTACCAATTTGATTGGCATTTTGAATATTACTTTGTTGAGCCTTAGTTACTTGAACATTAGGATTATAAGGCATCATAGGAACATTTGGATTATAAGGCATCATGGGATGTTGGGCATTATAAGGAACTATCATATGTGGCATCATGGCTATATTAGAACCAACTTGAGAGTTTGCATTAACATTAGAAACATTAGGAGGTACTATTTGAGGCTCAGTTATTACAGGAACTAACATTTGAGGACTTGGTCCAACTGGAATCATTTGGATTCTACCAGGAATATTCTGATCATGAACATTAGACATATTTGGCATATTTTGAACTGGTTGATTTATTGGAACAGGGGGATTCATTACAGGAAGAGGATTATTAAATACGAAATGACCATATGGTGGATGAATTCCATTTTTATAGATAACAGGTTCAGTTGGCGCTTTTATCATATCTTTATTAGGATTATTCTCGAATCGTTTTATCATTTTCAATTTAAGGAATACAAGACGTTCACTTTTAGGTTGGTGATAATCGACATATAATCGAGGTCCATTTTTTATTAATTGTTTTCCATTCATATACTTTCTTGCCTTTTTTGCTTGCTCAGGTTCTTGGTAACAAACATAAGCAAAAACATGAGTTCTTCGTTTGATAAATTTAAATTTCTGATTTTCAACAGGCTCACTTCTAAGTACTCTTCCACTTCGAATTATGCCGAATTTTCCGAATAATAGTGTAAGTCTATTATTATCGAAGTCATCCGGTAAATGTTTAATATACAAGTTGCAGAATTTATATCTAGCGCGGACTTTCTTTTTCAATCTTTCCCCAATTAATCGTAATAATTTTTCTCTTTCTTTTTTTTTCATGGCACGACAACAATGAAGTCTATCTTCCACATTCCTCACGACATAATGACCATCGTAAAATTCCATTAATTCCTCGAAAGACTTCTTTATTTCAGCTAAGCCTTCTTGAGTCTTCATTTTTTCTTCCAACTTATATTCGTAAACATAGCAAGTGCATTTATATACATCATCTTCTTTTATTCCTAGGTCTCTAAAAATCTTGGCATTTTCTTCCACTTTTTTGTTATATTCTTCATCTTTGAGTTTCAAGTAAGGCACTTTCATCACAGCGGTTTCAGCAGGACCATCAATTGTCTTGAAGCAAACGAAGCCATATTGATGTTCGAAAATATTAGAACTAATCATTGGTGGCGTTTTTTCGTTGACTCTTTCCTTTTTTGGAGAACGTATTATTGCTGAACTGATTTCGTCATATTTCGAGAAATATTTTTTTAGTTGTTCAACGTCCCAATCTTTTGGAATATTTCTCACATATAAGTTATTATATCTAAGCGGTTTTCTTGGCCTTTTTTTCTCGAATTGACATACGTATAATTTCATTTTAGTGTCTTTCCAGAATTTTCCATTTGTTTCCTCTATGGCTTTTTTAGCAGATTCTGCTTCTTTAAATAACACATAACCATATCCTAAAGTATCTCCTTCTTCATCTTCGACGACTTTAGCAGCGAGAATTGTTCCGAATTTTTCAAAATATTCATGGAATTCTTTCGAACCTACACTTTTAGGAAGATTTTTCACGAAGATATTATTTTCGGGCTTTTTTCGAGCGTTATCCACAGTACGATCGTACCAAGAAAGTCTCACAGTTTTATTCATGATACGAGTGTAATTTACTTCTTTTAGAGCTTGACCGGCTTTTTCTCTATTATTAAATCCAACAAAGGCATAACCTAAAGATATACCGGTTTTTTCTTCCTTGGCTAATTTGATATACATGACACTGTAATTTTCTAAGAGTTTATATATCATTCCTTCATCGATACGCTTATCTAAACCGTGAACGAAAAGAATTGCGGCTTTTGTTGCAAGAATTTCTTCTGCCTTTTCCTTTGCCTCTCTTATGACTCTTTCTTGTTCTGTTTCTTGCCTTTCTAATATCTCATTTTGGTTCTCTAGACTCATTTTAATTTTTATTATTTAATTATTTTTTGGCTAATTATATAAAAATAATTTTGGTTAATTTTTAAAAATTATATAAGTATATAATAAATATTTCCATGGGGATTGGGGATTGGGGATTGGGGAT
>JAGBLL010000082.1 GCA_017635465.1 Bacilli bacterium | reverse complement strand
TGTAACATGGCTCTACCCCCTATTTTATATTTAATCACAAAGTGATTATAAACAATTTGGTGGATCCGACGAGAATCGAACTCGCTACCTCCTGAATGCAAATCAGGCGCTCTCCCAGGTGAGCTACGGACCCATTGCTGTAGAACAGCATTTATAACATTAACAACTTTGTTAATATTATTCAAGAAAATTATAATTTTGTAATCGTTATTTCCGCAAAATTCTCGTATAAAGAACCGACTGTGAAACTAAATCCTAAATCACTCTTATCATTAAGTCTAGCGCCGTTAACGAATTGTCTAGAGAATTTAGACATTGAGAACGATTCGCCTTTTTTGAATAAATCGTTTTTGGATAAGTCGCTTTCAGATGATGGTTTATATGTGGCGTTTGTGTTATTTCTAATTAACTGCAAGATGTTGTAATTGTAATTGCCTTCTCCTAAAGGCGCTAAGTAGCCTTCAGTCTCTTCTGTTCCATCATAATAAGAATTAGACATCGCTAAAACAACCGCACCATTATCTTTTTTAGCGTTATTAGTAATTGAATAAATTGTTGGATTAGATAATGGATAATAAATTAATCTAGCGTCAACGTGCCATACGCGTATACCACCAGCCTTTGGTCCAACAGGGCCTTTATTTCTATAAGAGTATTTGGTGTCAAATTCATTAAGACCAGTTGGTGTGTAATATTCTAGTAAGAGATATTCATCAAATGGTGATCTAGATTCACCAGTATTATTTGGGCTTAATAAAATCATTTCACCAGTTTCACTAAATGGTCTGAGATTAATAGTCATACTATCTGTTGGCATATAAGCTTTTCCCCAGCCTAAAGCAAAGGAAGAAAAAGCATCATGACCACCAACGTTTTTATCTTGCATTGAAAAACCTGCAGCGGGTGAATATTTGTTAGAAGAATAATCATAATAGTCTTCTAAACCAAACATATGACCAGTCTCATGGATATATGAATGGGCATCAACATAGCAATGCGATGTATCACCACTTCCGTAGGAAGAAGTTAGACAATGAGAGAAAGAATCGCTCTTGCTGTACATAAAGTCATAACTTGCCCAGAAGAAGACATTTGGTCCAGGACTGACTTTATTCTTTAATGATTGATCTTGAATCCAGAAGCAATACGCCCAGAGGTTAGTATAAGAATCACGACCATAGGCGACATAATCAGGAGCGGCATAAATAAACATTACACCATCTAAATAACCATCTTTGTCTTTATCATAATTCGCTCTTGAATCAGATGAATTGCTTGCGAAATACCAGTTAGTGGCGTTTTTCACTAATTGTGTTGTTCTAGATGTATCACTATCAGTAGCGTAATATTGATAACTATTACTGACTTCATACCATTCAGAAACTTTACCAGTAATGGTTAAAGCACCATGGCTTTCTTCTTCATAGAAAGATTTAACACTTCTCCAACCAGTTTCATCGTTAGTGCCAAAATAACTCTTCTCAATATCTTTTCTAACATCGGCTTTTTTAGTTGTTGAAATAAAAGCGGAAGAATCAGAGAACCACACTGGAATAACTAAAATATGAGCTTCACCCACACATGGCGTTGATGAAATAGCATAGACATTGTTTTGGACATAGTCCATGTAATTATATAAACCTTTTTTGGGTTCAATTTCATTTGGCGCTAAAGATGTATTAGCGGGTTGATATGATTCACTAGGCGCATATGTATATGGACTAGATGGGTCACCGTTTAAAAAAGAAAAAAGCGCATCTAAAGCATCACACGAAGTGAGTGATAGAGCCATAGCGATTGGTAAACAAAGTAATAATTTCTTTTTCATAACGATTTCGTATTAGTTATTTTAACAATAACAATGTTAAAAATAAATGCAATTTATGTTTTGCCTTTGATAGTTTTAATGAAAAATAAGATGAGGATTAGAAATATTTCTAATTATTTTCTTTAGCTTTTCTTCGAGCCTCTTTTTGTTTTTGAAGTTCGATATTGTTGTTATAGATTCTTAATAATCTTGGTAAATTATACTTAAGTATAAAAGCAGGTAAAACAATTAATATAGCGTTGACCACCGCAATTGGTAAAGCAATAGTTAACCAAATATTTGATTGCCCTAAATACATCTTCCAGTCTAATAAAATGATTAAAAACGAAGTTGGAACACTCATTAAATGGATAGCGATACCATATCTTGCTTCTAAAATGAAACGGGCAATATATTCATTGTCAAATGGGTTAACGACTTTGTTTTTATGAAAGCCAGTGAAACTACCTAATTCAGGGATATAATCTTTCCATTTTTGGACGCCTAAAAAGGTATAGAACTTTAGTTCTTTTTCACTAGTTCTAGTAAACCAATAATCTTTTTGAAACCATTTTTCTGGTAGCTTTCTAATGATTAAGGCCACTAAAGCGTCAATAACAATGACGATAATCGTTAAGGCTAAAGTAAAGATAATATAAAGCCACCACTTATCATGGTACAAAGGATTAAGGAAGATATTTAACGATGCTACCGAAATGACACCGATAGCAATAATAATGAGATATAAAACCATTATTTAGCCTCGGTTAGATAGGTGAGTGGCTCACCATATACTTTTTCATAGACTTCTTTACAAAGTCTTTCGTTTTCTTTTTTCATATTAGAGACATTTTCTTGTTGGCTTAATCTTTCTTCAGGATAGATAGCGGGTAAGAAATGCAATGTATACGCTTGAATAATAGAACCATCTTTCGCTAATTTATCGGTATCTCTCATCGTAATAAATGTTGGAATAACTGGGACATTATTACGCGCTGCAAAGATAAATGCACCTTGTTTTAATGGCTTTGGTTTACGATAATTCCACCACATTGATTGTTCTGGATAAATTAAGATGTAATTACCTTTATGAAGAATTGTATCAACAGCATTTTGGAATAATCTTAAAACTGTTGGGTTAGTGGCTAAAGGTAAGGTGTTGCAGTTTCTTAAAAAATAACCAAAGATACCTGGCATTGTATAGTTACCTTCTCTAATCACTTTATATAATTTCTTACATCTAGCGTATTTTCTAAGCGCTAAATGGAGTGGAATACTATCAAATGGTGAGAAGTGATTGGCGGTAATGACTGCCCCACCTTTGATTCTTTTAAGATTTTCAATACCTTCAAAGCCATCGATGACAATCGCACCTTTTTTAATCATATGTTTAAAGAAACGATATGAATAATAATTGGCCCACATTGTTTTGACTTTGCTAGTCCATTTCTTTCTTAAATAGTCAACGTCTCCTGGCATTAAATGACGATATGGAGGATCATTTTCCACATCAACATCGAATTTACCAAGTCTTTCAAGTTCGATGATTTTATTAACGACTTCTCTTCTTTCTGGAGAGAGCTTAGGCATAATTTCATCAACTCTTTTGATTTTTTGATCCATTGTTTCGTATTTTTCTTTAACGGGTTCTCCATTAATCTTTTGATGATATTCTTCCGCTTTAGAAGCTTCTAAATTGCAAAATGCTTTTACTCCATCAACACCTTGAAGAATCTTTTCAGTGACTTCTTGAGGAATAGCCTCTCTATTTTTCAAGATTTGGTTTTTAACACCAGCGAGTTCAGCGTATTTGAAGAATTCTTCTTCATACATGATGTTTTCTAAGTTCCAAGGTTTAAACATTAAATTATAGTGAATTAAAAATGGTTCACTAACTCTTTCACCAAGAGGCATGACGTTCCATTTTTTATCTAATAATAATGTCTTATCTTTACAAAGATAATTTAATAAATCTTGGTCTTGAGCGACTTTAAATGTCACTCTCTTTAAAAGATTAACAACACGTTTTTCTAAGCCGAATTCTCTTAGCTTTTTAAAGTTCATTAATAAAACACCAGCGTTAAAGTATTTGGTGTGGTCCATTTCAATGACTTTATGAACATAATTAATGAATTCATCATAAAGTTGGACGGATGCATCAGGCACCGCACCAACGAGGTTATCACCTAAATCGGTGAAATATAATTTAGCGATGTCATCACGAACAACGATATCACTATCTAAATATAATCCTTTATTAAATAAAGGGAATAAATCTGGTAAGAATAAACGGTAATAAGTTGTGATTGTGTAATAATCACGGACATCTAATTTGACTGATAATGAATGCACTTTAAGTGTGACATCATAAAACCAAATAAAGATGTTTTTGTTATTTTGGAATTTGCGAATGGCTTTCTTGCTTTTTGAAGATAAGCCATCGTGAAGAATGGTCAAGTGATATTTATACTTCTTAGAAGCATGTCTAACGATACTAGCAATAGTCACTGACAGATAAGTGATGTAGTTATCGTCCACAGTGAAGAAGAGACGAACTACTTTCTGTTGGGCCATAAATAAAAGCCTCCTTTAGGCAGTATCAATATTAGCAAATGACTTTTTAGAAATATTCCTATTTGTCATTTTTGTTACTCTACTTAACGAGTTAGCAAAAGTAGAGCTGAAAAAAACTATAGTATAGTTAAAAAATTTAGTCAAATCCTAAAGGATTGACACAATGTGACAAGCGTAACATTTAAATAAGTTCGTATAGTTTATCAATATTCCACTACTCAAGTTCTACGATAGTGAATGACTTATTAGTGTTGCTATAAAGGTAAATTTTATCGTCTTTAAATAGACCAAATTCAGAGTCATAAAGACTTTCGGTGGCACAGTAAGTAGTACGTTCACCAGTATTTGTGTCTACTTTAATTATGAATGAATAGCATTGACCATCTGATGCGACAATATAAATATTATCTTCGCCAGGGAAAGATATCATTCTAGAATCATAACTTGATGATTGTATATTAATATATTCTTCACATGATGGTTTTTCCCAGTTTTTAACATTAACTAGATAGTGACTGTTAGAAACGATATAGCCGTTGTAATCGAGATAAACAGTCGCAAAGCTTGGCCCTTTATCCACTTTTCCATTGCGGCTTGTGTCTGGTACATATTGTCCATCTTTATAAATAAAGAAATTAGGATTAATACCACTGGTGATTTGTGTATTATTAGTGATGAGCATATCTTGTTCTTTATCATAGACTAGATAAGAACCATGATAGAAAAAGTGTTCTAAGCCCGCGAAGATTTCGGCTGTTTTAGTGGTTGGATGATAAATATAAAGTGGGACCCATTGTCCACGTCCTGGACAAACGATAATGTCTCCTCTTTTATCGATGGCTGTGTAATCAGGAGCGGTATTCATATTGATTTTATCGATAACTTCTAAAGATGTTTTATCAATAACATAGATAATGCCCCTATTATCAGATTCAGTATGATAGCCAGTAGATGGGGCTAAGGTTGTGGTTGTAATATGATAAACACCATCATGAACGAGTATTTTATTAACATCACCCTCTACATCAAATTGTTTAAGGACATTTAAAGTGGATATTTCTAAAATAGTAACCTTATTATCTGCACTAAAAATATAACGATCATTATCTAAATCATATGCGTGTGGTAATTTTGATTTAGTTTCAATTTTATCATAGGCCACTGTACCTTGCTTTGTAGCCGTTTTAGTTTCAATCATATTGATTTTTATGGAATAAGATTTACCAGCGTAAGAATAGTTGAATTTGCCTGTTTCTTTATCATAGGTACCATCTTTGCCCAAGATTTCAATATCAAAAGAACTATTAGGGCCTTCAAGATAGGCCATAACTCTGTTATCTGGTATTGAATTAACGAAATAATCATTACTATAGACATTACTTCTTGCTTCATAGCCTTTACCATATTCAAGAACATAGGCAAAGTCTTTTTCAACAAAGTCATAAGTTTTTTGATCAACCCTTAAATAACTATTAACGTCGATGGTTCTTTTTGTAAATACATCACCATAACCGTTTACCGCGTAAACAATTCTTAAGGGCATGAAAACACCAAGTAGTTTTTGTATGTAACTATCAAAAACCATTGATAATGTCGTAATTCTTTTTTCATAGAAATTAACTAAGAAATCGACGTTTTCAAGGTCAAATGACATTTCTTTAACTAATTCATCTAAAGTCTCACTATCAAATAAGTCGGTTTTAGAAGAAGCTTCTTTAAGATTTAAAGTAAATGAGAATGTTTGATCTTCTTTAGAATATGAAGAACTTTTGAAATATTTAGCAATGTCAATTGATTCGTTATTAAATAAAGTAGAATTATCTTTATCGATATATACTTTATAGCCATCACCATCGAGTATTGATTTATCTTTAGTAGAAATTTCTTTTAAAGATGGACGGTTATATGGGTATGACATCACCATTTCGCTATCAGAATAAAAGCTCATTAATGATGTCGTTGTGGTGCCACTGACGATTCTCATTGTGAAGTCGTTATTTGGTGAATTAAAGAAAGTTTCGACTTCTTTATAAGCTGATTTATAATTCAATTCCTTTTGTCCACCATTGGTGTTGTTACACGCCACGACAGCGGAAGAGATGATGATTATTGGTAATATTTTTTTATTCATAGGGAGCACTCCAACTTCGCTATTATAAAAAGTGAAAGCGCTATAAGCAACATTTATTTATTATTAATATAAAAAACATTAAAAAATACTGATATTTATTGAATAAATTTAAAAATATTTATATTATTTTATGGGTGATAATATGAAAAACAAAAATACTAAATTATTGCTTGTTAGCATCGCACTATTTACGACATGTACCTCATTAGTAGCGTGTTCTGCTTCTACTTCCACTAGCGGCGAAATAACCTATTGCACATTGAATAAGGAATTAAAACCATATAATGACTTAAAAGTGACCGCGAGTGTTAATGACACATATGATCGTTATGTCAATGCGACATTTAAAAATAACGGCGACCAATATGTTTCTTTATATTCTTATGACTATGAATACGTCAATACAAGTAATGTGACTGTAAGTAGTTGGTATGCAGACTATAAATGCCCATTTACACATCGTTATATTGGCCCTAACGAAACGATTAACGTTGTCGCGGACTGTTACCCATATGATAATCAAGAAAAATGCGTAGCTTCTATAAATAACAAAAGTGTCAGAACTTGTTATTACACTTCGGAATATACAGGCATGAAATTCAATGATCTAAAGATGAAGATGTTCACTGAAGAAGAAAGAAAAGAGAAAAAACTCTACAGTTATTTCTATGTAATGTATAAACCATCAGGAAAATTTATAGATGGCGATAACTATCACCTATTAGTTAATTTTACATTTAAAGGTGAAACATACACTGTGTTGAGCTTTGATCCAGAATATGAAATGCATGGTTTTGGATTTGATCTCGAATCACCATATTATCTTAACTATCATAAATGGAGCGATCCTGAAGGCCGCTACAAAGACTACACAATCGATGACAGCATGTTTACCATTAACTGGGTCAAATGCTACACCGCATGGTTTGGAAAAAATCAAAAAGGGAAATGTCGCGATGTCTTCCGCTGCTACGAAGATAAAGTCGCTAGAACGATAAAGAAAGTCGCTATTGGAGTTGGCATATTCGCAATATGTGTTACTCCATTTGTGGTGATATTCATCGTCGCAAGAAGAAAAAGAAGAAAGCTGACAACTAAAAGTCAGTTTTCTTTTTTTATTTATTATTTCTATAGAAAGAATAAAGAGAAGGCAATTATATACTGCGCCATATAGTAAGTCAGAGAATTAGAAATAAGATCAACTGGTCTTTCTTTTCCTTGGCCAAAATATGTACCACTTAAGATTAAATCAGAAATGGCAAATAGAATTGCACCAGCGAATAGCATCGTAAATGAAACAACTTGGAAACTATTATAAATACATAAGAACAATGTTGTGCCTAATGTGGTGAATAATAACGAGCCATAAACAAAACAAATAAGTTTATATTCGCAGTACTTCATCTTCAAAGGTTTTTCCATTGCTAAGACAGCACCACCACAGATTAAACCGAATAGAATTGGTATAGCATAAGCAAACCATGGATAGTTATCATATAAGACCGTCATCATACCAACGATATATAAGACGTGGCCAAGAGCGAAAGAAATGAATCCAGAAAAGGTAAACATTCTATCGTGTTCTTTAAAAACATATTTAAGCTCTAACCAGATGTCCCCTAACATGCCTAACGCTAAAGCGCATATCACAAATACCCCAAAAGGATGATTGCCATTTTGGTAATTAGAATAAGCCGCTAAAGCGATAAATATGAAAGAAGTGAACGATTTAATGAGTGCTTCTCTAAGAGAATAACCTCTTATTTTCTCTAAGAGAAAAAGAGTTAAACATAAAGCACCAAAAACTAATAAGATAATACAAATTGCCATATTATTTTAAAAACCTTCCTAGCGTTTTCTTTTTCTTTTGATTGTATGGATGCTCTCTTAGTGAGAGATTGAATTTAGTGGAACCATAAAGGACTGTAGAAGGATGAGTAAATTCTCTAAATCCCCAGATGCCATGATATGCTCCCATACCTGAATGGCCTGTACCATTAAATGGTACACCTTTAACCATTAAATGGAGACATACTTCGTTAACACATCCACCACCGTATTGTTGAGTGGCCATAACGCGTTTTGCCCACTTCTTATTTTTAGTAAAGATATAGAAAGCTAAACCATGTTCTCTTCTAGCAATGGTATCTAATAATTGATCTATTTCATTATCTTTATATGGAATAATTGGTAAAAGTGGTCCAAATATTTCATGATTAACAATTGGTTCATCGATGTTTACTGGATAAATAATTGTCGTGGAATACTTGCATGTATTCTCATCGCCTTCACCACCGAAAAGTATTCTTTCTTTGTATTGTTCTGCTTCTTGTTTGATACCATCAAAAGCTCTACGATTAATGAGTTTTGGATATTCTTCATTAAGATATGGTTTTTCACCAATTTGACGGATGATTTCTTTTTTCAATTCATTAATGAATTGTTCCGCGATAGATTCTTCCACTGCTACTTGGTTAATATTGATGCATACTTGTCCGGAATTGCATATTTTAAAGAAGGCAATCTTTCTAGCGGCATCTTTTAAATCTGCATCTTTTCTAATGATACACCAGTTACCAGTTTCTCCACCTAATTCAAGAGTCACTGGAGTGAGGTTTTTACTAGCCATTTCCATCACGTGTTTAGCAACATTTGGTGAACCTGTATAAAAGATTTTATCCACTCTTTCTTCTAAACAATAATCAGCGACATCATGTCCACCATCAATGACTGTAATATATTTCTCGTCAAAGTAGCGGGAGATGATATCCTTTATTGCTGCTGTTGTACTAGCGGATTTACTACTAGCTTTAATAATTGCAGTGTTACCACCCGCAATAGAAGCGGCAAGTACACCTAACGATAATAAAACTGGGAAATTAAAAGGAGCGATGATTAAAGAAACACCATATGGTAACTTATATACTCTAGTAATTAGGCTTGGAAAACAGGCTAAACCGGAGAAATGTCTTTCTGGTTTAGACCACTTCTTTACTCCTTTTAGATATTCATTAATTTCCATGATGACGTCACCGATGTCGCAGAAATAGGCTTCTACTTCACATCTTCCTAAATCTTCATGGAGGACTTTAATTAATTGATCTTGGTTTTCTAATATTGCTCTTTTTAATGTTTTGAGCTGTTCTTTTCTAAACTTAACGCTTAATGTTTCGTTAGTTAAAAAGTATTCTCTTTGTTTAAGAACAATATTGTGGATTTCTTCTTTACTAAAGGACATAAAAAGACTCCTTTTATTATTGAGCAATTTTTATATGTGTTTCTTGTAATTTTAGTTTACCACATACATATGCGTGAAAAAACAAAAACATTCATCACTACATAAATGATGAAAGTTAAGTATTAATCAATATTTATGGCTATCTTGTTTTGAATTAATGATATAAGAACATATGTTAAATACTCACTACTTCTTGCCATATATCAAGTTATCTTGCTTATTAACAAATATAAAGTGCCGAATTGTGTTTTAAGAAAATGTATATTCTATTTCCGTTTTTGTTATCAAAACAGCATCGGTATTAATTTTCTTTTTTAATTCTTGACTAAGCAAATTAACTTCTTGTTCATTGATACCGATAATGATGATTCTTAAACTAGTTTCTGTGGTATAACCTTTGTTATGTTTATATCCACCTAGTTGTGTGAGCAAAGAAAAGTTTATTTCTTTTTCTGCGCATATTTCACGTAATATATCCTTAAAATCATCGACGCTTAAGATTTCTTCATATGAATCCTTATCCCTGATACCGATGAATATTTCGTATTTTATTCCTTTTTTAAATCTGTTATTGCTCATATATTTAAATTACCTTAACTTTTAAATCATTTTTAACAATTAATGATTTTTCTTGATTCATATAAATGGATAATGATTTGCTGAGCTTTAATATTTCTTCTTCTTTAGCGCCAATAATAGAAATACAGACACCATTTTCTATCGCATAATCACCATCAGCGTATAAATATCCACCGGTAGATTTCAATAATGAAAAATCAACTTTTTTTCTAATGAAATAGTTCGATATTAAATCGGTTAATTCATCATCATTGATATATGCGCTTTTTATTTGAGGATCATCACATCCAACAAATATTTGATATTCTGTACTTGGTTTCATTGATTTAATTTTAAAACATAATGCAAATTAAATCTATAAAGCTATCAAGAAATTATCAATAAAAAACGAATGTTGATTGGAATCATTTTTGAAAAAAATATTCCGAAATATGTAAATAATATGGAGCTTGATGAGCTTCATTTTAATTACCTTGTCTACATTTTTTTGTTTCGCATTTTTCATCTATTATTAAAATTGCGAAATATGAATAATCCCTTTTATTTAATAAAAAAAGTCTGAATTGTATCAGACATTTTATTGTCGCTCGCTTCTCCTCAGTCGTGAAATTGTGCACACCAGACTGTCCACCCCGAACCCAGGAGATTATTTAGAAAAACTTTCGTCCTTTACCACCTACCTCGAGCATCAACCTCTGCCCCCAGTACGAACGGGATAATGAATGTATGTAGAGTAGGAACCCAGGTATAAACTGGAGCACGATTCCGCGACCGAGCAGAAGCGAGCGAAAGTTATTTATCTTTGAGATAATGGTCCCTAAGTAGAGCCTTTATTAAGTCCCTGGTATGAACTGGTATTTTCCTAAAGTCGACATGAACGTTAGCGAAAAAAAGTTGTATAATATATATGAGGGATGTAAATAAAAAACTCCAGGTCTTTTAACTTGGAGTTCTTACGGTATCTAACGTGTTTCCTGGAGGACATTCGTTTTGCACGGAATGTGGACTTTAGGATTCACTATGACATTTATAAACTTGTCTTTCTGTATATCAAATGATACCAATTTTAAGAGTGAAAATTAACTCTGTATACTACATGATACCAGTTTTTATCTAAAAACAGTGCTTTTTAAATGCTTTCCACAAATGAATGGTGTTGCAAATTAAATAATTGCTTTAATAATCTTTTCAATAAAATCTTTGTTAAACCAGAAGCTTTGTTTTGTATATGACGTTATGCCCGTCGTCTTGTCGGCAACAGGAAGAGTGTAATGGTCAGCTTCAACTCTAGCGTGAGGTCTTACGTGACAAACGCCATTAGAATTTCTTGTCTCTTTTGGAAACTTATCTTTAACTTTTCCTTTAGTGTCAAAGTAGAAAGCATCTCCACTTCTAACTAAGTTAGCGCATGATTCATACATTTCTTTAATTGTCCCATCCACCACTGAGTTAGGAGCATTCCAGAAAACGATTTTATCAAATGAAATGACTCCATCGATTTCTTTAAAGACAAATAGCATTAATTTCAAATCAACAAAATCTTCTCTTATCGATGATTCTTCCCAAGAAGTATTAATTAATTCTTCAAATTCAAATGCTTTAAATGGCATAGACTCTGTTGGCCTACCATTCCTATCTACAGTAATTGTCCTAAAGATAATTCCGTTACTTCTTTATCTGGGAAGTCTGAAGGCGGTAAAACATTCGTCGCTTGTAATATTTTAATCACTGTAAGAATGATAAATGGTAATAAGGTGAAGATGGTTGTTAAAGTGATTCTTAAACGAATTTTTTTCCATTGACGAAGTGATAGATTATCGACTTTAGGCACCGCCATAACTGCTAACATGATGACCGTAGCTAAAAAGATGAAATATCCATTAATAATAAATAGATATAATGCTCCTAACAAATGCTCCCATCTTAAAGTTGCAATTGCCCATCCACAAGTACATAAAGGAGGCATTAAGGCTGTTGCAATAGCAACACCAGGAATAACATTCGAATATTCACTTTTACGAGTTTGTGCTAAAACTCCGGCTATTCCGCCAGCAAAAGCTATAATGACATCATAATATGTTGGGGAGGTCCTTGCTAATAAACTATTCGTGGGTTCTTTATTGGGAGTAATAAGGAAATATAAGGTAGAAACAGTAAGACTAATCAAAACTTGAACAAGAAAACCAACACTACTTCTTTTCATTACTTTCTTGTCCGCGGCCACAACGCCATAAGAAAAGCCCATGATTGTTCCCATCAAAGGAGAAACAAGCATCGCACCAATAATGACCGCTACACTATCAAGATTTAGTCCAATAGAGGCAATGATAATCGCACAAAATAAAATTAAAGCATTAACTCCGGTAACTTTCGCATTATCAATCATCTTTTCTCTAATTGATTCATGAGAAGCCATGTCATCACGAATCGAAAAGATTTTTCTTAAAACTCTTTTAAACTTTGCTCTTTTTAAGCCAAGTTTAGTCTCCTCTTTTTCAATTTTCTCTTCGGCTTCTAAAACCGGGAGATCTTCGATATTTTCTTGCTCTTCAATGGTGTTAAAATCATCAATTAGTTTGCTCATTTTGATATACTCTACCTTCTTTTATTACTTTTGGAGGATAATTATTATTCTCAACATATCCTAATATGACATGGCCTATACCGATATAATCATCAAAATTAAGGTTGATAAATGATATTTCCATTGTATCAAATGTGAAACCCGCATTGTGGCAGGAGGGATTGTTCGATTTTAATACATTGGAACGTCTGCCTTGGAATTTGGAACGTTTTCTATTAGCGTTCCAATTTGCTATCATGATACACGGATTTAGTTTTACAGGCAATAAAGTAAATTTTACCTATAATAGAATTGATCGTAATGTTTTATTCGTAAGAATAATAGCAGAATTTGCTATTCAACGATTTCCCGGTGGCCACCTTTATCACCATTAACTTTGCGAATAATATTCTTTTCTTTTAATTTTTTGATGTAATAATTTACTGCTTGTCTCGTCATATCGTATTTAAAATCAGTTTCCACTATTTCATGATTATCATTACTAACTCCCCAAATCATATAGTCATATTCTTGATGATTAAGGGTGGCACTTCTCCAATTGCTGCATAGTTTATTTTGAGATTATTTCCATTCCGACCGCTTGTAGCATTTGTTTAAATGGTTTCCGAGCATGGTAATCGATTCTCTTGCAGTTTCTAGGCAAAGCCGTTCTTTTGACCGCTATATTAGAGAGGCAAATCTTTCTTTTCAAAGATTTTAGAACCAACATAGTAAGTGATAATTGTAATAATAAATAAGAACATTAGCTTAAAGAAGAATACCCCTAAATTATTATCCATAACGGCGAGGGGGTCGAAAAGAGTAAAGATAGTCTCGTAATTAAATATCCCCATTAATGAAATTCTTACAGTTCCTGGAATTGCATTTGTGCCAAATAAACCCAAGATAGAAAAGATAAAGAAAGCGATATTAATCCCTCCTCCAATACCGATCGCTTTATTAGTTTTGTTAAATATGCAAGAAGATAAGAAACAAATGCCAGATATTGCTAATGTAACAGCGAAATTACCTAAAACATATAATAAGATATCGTGAATTGGTAAAGAAATTAATAAATCTTCGCTCCCCATCAATATTCCAATGAGAAATGATAATATCGAAGTAATTAAAATGGTAACCGCCATAAAGATTTCTTCAAAAATTAGAAATACTGCTTCGGTAAAAATAAATGATCTTCTTGTAGTTGGGGTCGATAAGGTAAAAGAAAGAGAACCTGTTTCTACTTTTTCACTCACTAGCGATTTAGCGGATAAAATCGTATAAACCATTGGGATTAATAAAACAGCGAGTCCAAAAGCGATATAACCGACAACAATGCCGTATATGTTCATATCACCCATTTCAGATAAATTTTCCCCGACTTTACCAGGGAGTTGATCAATTACTCCTTTACTACCATTAATTGAAGCGGCTTCTAAGGCATCGCTTTGTGATAAACCTGATTCTAAATATTCTTTATATAATGCTTTATAACAAGCAATTCCACTAGCGACATATCCTCTAGCAACATTCATTATTGTCTCCCCAGACATCGAATAATTTTCTGCAGTTATTTGGCTAATATCAGTAATATTTGTGTTATTTTTCTCATTAAAACGATTAATGACTTCATTTTGTATTTCTTCAATAACGATATTAGAAGCAAAATCGCTAATCTCTTCATCTTCTTTTGGGGTATCAGAGATAGTTAAAGCAAAACTATCTAATTTTTCTTTAAAAGTTTCGATATCGCTAAGAGAATCTAATTTAGCTTGTTCGATTTCTTCTTCGCTATAACATTCTCCAGTTAATATTTCTTTATGTTTCTTTTCTAAAATAGTAGAAACAGTACCCATATCTCCTTGAACTTTTATAAATAATTCTGGTCGATAATAATATATTTCTTTTTCATCATAATATTCGTTACCATTTTCATCATATTCACCAGTCCAAACATAAGTGATTGGATAACCTAAAACAGATGTTTGATAATCAACAATAAAATTAGGTAAATATTTATAAAATGCTGTCTCACTAACGACATCAACAATATAAGAAGCAGCTTTATTAATGATTATTGTTTTTTTAATATTTTCATCATTAATATAAGCTTCACTATCTAAGAGATATGCTTCCATTAAAGAATTAGTGATTTGATTAATAAGTGCTTCACTATTAGAATCCGCTAATAAGGGTAATAATTTAAAAGTATATTCAATCGAAACATTATCGCTATTTTTATCTTCTTCATATACTTCGTTAAATGCATTATAGATATAAGAAGAAAGAGCGTTTAAATTATCTTCTGATAATTGATATTCGTCATCAATCATGCTTACTAAAGTATTAGGAATAGCAACTAATAAAATATTTTCAACGCTTTGACTTTTATCTTCTGCGTATATATCAAAATAATTAGAAATAACATTAATCGCGAATTCTTTTTCTTCTTCATTCATCGAATCATCACTATCGATATTATTTCGAACAGTAACCATCGCCACATTTTTAGCTTTATACGTTTTTTCAATTTCTGTCCCAGAAGAAAAGCGATAAGTTAAATCATATAGAGTCTGCACTGTAGAAATAGAAGAAGTTAAGGTCGTATCTTCCACTTCATCTATCGCTTTTTTTAAAGTGGTTTCTAAAGCATTACTACCATCATAATAAGAATGATATGCATTATCTAAATTAGAAAAACCACTATATAAAGATATTGCACTTTCTTTAATCGTCGTTTCCATATCTGCGTTAGAAAATAAATCTTTTAAAGCGCTACTAGTCGCATTCACATGAAGAGTGGATAAAATCAAAATAATTATCATAATGATAATTGAATTACCCGCGCTTACAATAAAAAGTCCTCTTTTACTAGATTCAAAAGATTCTTTAAAAAGAGCTCTCGAAAATAGTCTATTTCTTTTTGTTTCAGTCACTTTTGTTTCATCAAAATTTTTCGGTAAAGTTAATCCGTTAGTCATTTCTTTCATTTTCTTCACTTCCTTTCCTTACTTCTTCAAAATAAGAATTTAAATCGTATTTAATTTCACTAATAAATTTCACATCATATCTTGTTAAAGTTTTCATTAATATCGGGACATCATTTTTCTTAATTCTGATACTTACTTGATTATATTTATCTTGCATACGAATGATTTGCATTTTGTTTCTTAAAAATAATTTATAATCTCCGTTATTATTAAATTCGATTTTATAATCGCGATATGGGCGATTAATCACATCATCGACTTTTACCGAAGAAGCGATTTTTCCTTTTGTTAAGAGGACCACTCTATCACATGTTCTTTCAAGTTCGTTAACTGTATTAGAAGTATAAATAATGGTCGCGCCTCTTTCTTTTTGCTCTAATACTAATTTAAGAAATTCTTCTCTCATTAACGGATCTAATCCAATTGTCGGTTCATCCATTATAAGGATGTCCGCTTTTAACATTAATGCCGCGACTATTGCGGTTTTTTGTTTCATCCCTTTAGACATGCGTTTAGGATAAGCTCTAACATCTAACTGCATTCTAGAAATAATTTCTTCTGCGTAAGCATAATCTTCTTTTTTCATGCCGAGAGAATCCCCATAATTATGAAGAAAAATTATTCCAGTTTTTACATCAGGGAAATTGATTTCTCCTGGGATATAGCCAATATATTTTTTTGTTTTTGCGGAATCTTTATAAGCATCTAATCCTAATATAGAAATATTTCCTTTATCAGATTTAACATATCCCATTAATTGTCTTAAAAGTGTCGTTTTACCCGCTCCATTTTCCCCGACTATACCAAGAGCTTCTCCTTCGTAGACTTTTAAATCGATGTTAAAATTGCCTCTTCCTTTTTTATAATCTTTTGTGACGTTATTAATTTCTATCATTATTTTCTCGTTCATATTTATAACCCCACATATGTCTTATCTTCTTTATAAAAAGACATGAAATAGTCTTCTAAAGTTTCTTTTTTCTCTAAAAAATCAATAAATGAAGGAGGCAAAACTTTTAAGAATTCATTCGTTCTTGTCTCATCGCATTTAACGATAACTATATTTTCATTTTCAAAAGGCTGTTCAACATGAAAATCATTCTTTTTTAAAATGATAATCGCGTTATTTTTATCTTCGATATTTTTATAACTGATGTGATATTCCTTAATTGATTTATGTTTTAAATCATTAGCATCAAGTAAAGAGACGATTACTCCATCTTTAATCACGGCAATTCTTTCGCATACCGCATCTACTTCTTCAAATATATGAGAAGAAAGAAGAATGGTTTTTCCTCTTCTTTTTTCTAATTTAATTAGCTCGACAAATACTTCTTGCATCTCAGGATCTAATCCACTAGAAGGTTCATCCATAATAATAATGTCTGGGTCAGACATAAAAGCGGAAACAATCGCTAATTTTCTTTTCATCCCTAAAGACATTTCTTTACATAAAAGTGATAAATCTACTTCAAAGATATCAATTAACCAATTCAATAAAGTGTCATCAACCACTCCTTTTAATTCTTTTTGTTCATCAATGACTTCTTGACCGGTAAGATTTAAAGGCAAGGCCACTTCCCCAGGAATATAAGACACATTACGCATAGTTATATTTCTTTTATATAAGGAAGAATGACCATTTATATAAGTTTCTCCTGAATCAGGAACACTAAAACCCATTAAATGTCTAATTGTTGTGCTTTTCCCCGCTCCATTAGGGCCTAAAAAACCGAACACTTCTCCTTTATTCACATAAAAAGAAACATCGAAGACCCCACGGCCTTGGCCATAATCTTTTGTTAAATTTTTAACTTCGATTACTTTTTCCATTTTTTTGCTCCTTTCTACTTTTTGGACTCGTGTCCATTTTCTTAACACGAATAATATTATTAAACTCTTGCACAATTTGCAAGAATAAGTTATAAATAATTTAGAAAAATTTTTTGAGGACAAAATTTATGAGTGAAGAAGAGAAAATTCTTAAAGAAGATGTAAGAACTATTAGGACTAAAAGAGATTTAGCAAACGCTCTCGAAGAACTTTTACAAGAAAAAAACTTCGATGAAATAGCAATCAAAGATATTACTGATGCTGCCTTAATCTCTAAAAATACTTTCTATAATAATTTCAATGACAAAGTTGAACTATTGAATATGGTCTTTGAAAGATATCGTGAAGAATTAATGGAAAAAGTAAAACCAATATTAGATTCATATAAGCACGGAATAAGACATAGATTATTTAGAGGATTAGTCGAAGTCATTGTCCACTTCTTCTATTGTTTCTCTTTGCCAATACAAAAAATGGTGCAAAACGATGAATCAAAATCTATTTATTGGGCGATGACTTTATTTATTCAATCAACGATTAGAGAAGCATTTAACGAAAGAGAAGAAATGGTTAATAGCAAATTAGAAAATAATATTTCTTCGTTATTTTATTCTGGTGCGGTTACTTCTTTGATTTATTTTGGCTTTAGAGATGGGATGGACGTAAAAGAAGAAGAAATCGTTAAGAATATTATTAGACTAACCAAACCAGTTATCCACTAATAGAAAAAAAGAAAACAAAATAAAAATAGCATTTCATCGTGTATTTTCCATACGCAAAGATACACTTTGCTTTTGACTTTTTTTTCGTGACCTTAGTAAGAAGCGAATCATAGTCCTTATCACCATAGAATTCATATTTCATTTTGACTTTCTTACAGGTGAATTGCAAGTCGAGGTTCCTTACACCGTGAGGATAACGACTCTCCATCTTAAGCTATCGGTTTATGAAGGCACAGAAGACAAATTAGCTTCCTTGAGATTAAAACCTATGCTGTTCAAAACTTTGTTGTACTCTTCTTTACATTCCTTATCATCACCATTATTGAACTCGCAATCAAAATCTAGATTCATTGCGTCCTCGTTCTTCATAGCTTCCACTATTAAAGGAATACAGTTGATAAACCAGTTTTTAAGGTCTATGTGTTCTCCTAAATATGTTTTTGATATTGCATTTATCTCATTTACTAAAGTATCTTTCATATGTTTATCCTCATTTAATTTAGCCAAAAGAAAAGAGGATTAATCCTCAATTCTTGTTTTATTCCATAAAGCCGTATTGCTTAGCCCATCTATAGAATGTTGTTCCAGTTATGTTGAACTCTCTTTGAATAGAAGCGGCCGTCCTTTCATCATTCTTCCATTCCTTGCACATAGCTTTGAACTTCTCTTTATCAATTTTCATCGGGGCTCGACCTTTGTATACCCCGCGTTCTTTAGCTAACGCAATGCCTTCTTTTTGCCTTTCACGAATTGTATCACGTTCTAATTCGGCCAATGACCCAAATAATGTTAAACAAAATTTACCAGTAGGTGTATTTGTGTCTATATTTTCTTTGATACTTATGAATTGAACATTCTTATTTTTTAATTTCTCCACTATTTCAAGAAGGTCTTTTACACATCTTGCAAGTCTATCAATCGACTCTACTATCACAACATCTCCATCACGAACAAACTCAAGCATCTTTCTAAGCTCAGGCCTATCTGCGTTCTTACCACTACATTTATCTGCAAACACTCTTTCGACTTCATATCTACTTGCCCATTGTTCCTGGCGAGCTAAATTTTGGTCCGTAGACGAAACTCTTTGATACATCACCTTCATGATAAAACCTCCGTAATTATATAACTTTAGGGTGGTTTTATTTTAACATTATAACTTTAGGGTTGTCAATCAATTTCAAAGTGGCAGTAAAAGCACTCTAACTTAAAGCTATACTCTATATTTACACTTTATATTTAAGCAGATGTTGTTCGTGTAAAACCTTCACTTGTATGAACTAATAAAGATTCTTTCTCTTTGTCGCATACTATTCCGTGTCTCATTTGGTATAACTCTGTAGCTGCGTTCATTGCTTCACAACATTCTTCCATAGTTCCAACGAATCTCATCATTCCTGCTTCATCGATTATGTCGTAATGAATTCTAACATCGTCTATCGTTGGTATCGCACCATCTAGATAAGCCATATCAACGACCATGTATAAAGTAAGTAAGTCTTCTTCTAAATCTTCTGTGATTGGTTTGTTTGTTTTGTTTTTTTTCATAAAATTATTATCCTTTCTAGGTACACTTAAACTAAGGTATGCTGTACCCATTTTTATGTTGTGAGGGTTATGTACAATACGAATCAGGCCTAATGTGTTCCCTCTATTATATTATACAACTTTTTGTAAGAATTGTTGACTTCAACATTGCATTTCTCATCTCTTTTTATTCAAAATAGTTGTCACCAAAATACATTCTTAAAACATGATTTGTTTGCTTTGTAGAATTAACTAGTTGGGAATTAAAAAACGGACTGTGTAGCCCGTCTATAATCTAGCTTCTATATCGCTAATAAGTTTAGATATTTCTATGTTATTGAAGATTCCTCTGAAGTCTAATTCTTCTCTAAGGAGGTCGGCTCTTTCAAATTTACCATTCTCACTTATAAAGACCAGGAGGGTTCTAACGAATCTTAATTGGTCGATGTTAAGGCCTTCATCCATTTGTTCAGCTATAAATCTGTCAATAGCACTATTGTCGATTCTGACATTCTTTCTAACAAAGTTAGTGATATCACCATCTTTAGTAAATAGGTCATTGAACTCTTCAGCACTCTTAGCTAAATCAACAAAGGCTTTTCTTATCTCTAGGAAGGAAGACTTGGAAGGTTTAACAAAGTTTCTTATATCTTTAACAAACTGAATATCTGGATGAGACACTAAATAGTTCTGAACTTTCTCAGCTAAAGTCTTAAACTCATCAAGATTTATATCACCACTAAACGGATGTTCGTTTTCAGCATCACCAGTTGAAGAAATAGAATCGTTAAAGTCGGAGATGATAGGTTCTAATAAGTCCTTCTCAATATATCTCGTTAACATCCTAAGTTCCTCTCTCATCATATCAACACTCTTGGCATCAGCATGATTTAAGAAATCTTGAGATGAAACAATCCTTAAGGATTCTTCGTGAGATTTAACTTCATCAATATGTAACTTAGCTTCTAATAAATACTTAGCAATGGCATAAATGCTCTTTGCCGTTTTCTTATGTTCTGTATCATTTGTAAACTTGCTTTCACTAAACTTAAAGCAAATATAATCGAAGACTTTGCAGGATTGTAAATCTGGTACACCATCCACCAATCTAACGATGTGCTTTTTAACTTCCACGAACTTATCTTGACCAAAGTTCTCCCAATTATGGACATTTGAATACTTTTCAACATATTGTAAATTAGATTGAACACCTATGGTGTTTTTATTTAGAGTTTTAACGGTGCCAGCAAGCTCTAAAAGCAACGACGAATACATTTCCTTATCGCCTTCGCTTAACGAGCCGTAATGGGCCTGTAATGCCTTGAAGAGTTTTACCTTTTGGAAGAATATCTTTTGAGACATGCTCATCTCTGATTCAGAGTTATCCACCTTTCCATCAGGATTTTGCTGGAAGAAACTAAAAACACCACAAACATCAAAGATGAGGAATCCTTGTTTGTCTTCATATATTTGTCTAGTTCCATCAGATGTGAATCTTTCGAAATAGGCTTTTGATGGACTCTTTGGGTATAGACCTTTACACAATCTAGTACCGCGACCAATCATCTGCCAGAATTTAATCTTAGAGAGAACCTTCTTGAAGAAAACTAGGTTCACTACTTCTGGAATATCAACACCAGTATCCATCATATCTACAGAGATAACAATTCTGATGTCTTGTTTTTCTTTGAACTCTCTTTGGAGGACATCGTTGTATCTAATCTTGTTATCAATGACTACAGCGTAATCAACACCATTTGGCCTATTAAGAGTATATTCTGGATACATCTCTCTAAAGCATTCTAGGATTTTAATTGCATGGTTATGGTCACGAGCAAAGATGATAGTTTTACCAAGTGTATCACCATGATTAACACGGATGCCTTCTTCCATTAACATCTTTAATACTTCGCGGATAGTATCTATGTTGGTAATGATTGAATAGAACTTCTCACCCTCAACCACTGGAGGTATATCACCTTCATCATCGGTGAAGAGGTCTTCGTACTGTTCTTTTTCTTCCGCATCTAACTCTTCATATTTCAAACCATTCTTTAAGATGTCTGGTGTTCTATCGAGAGCACGATAATATGTTAAAAAACCATCTTGAACACCTTTAATAAGGTCATATTCATAGTTAGGCATTTCTGTATCTAAGTTAAATACTTTATATGTGGATTTATGGATGTCGTTCCTTGGAGTAGCCGTTAAACCAATCATCAGGCAGTCAAAGTATTCAAAGATTTCGGCGTATTTATTAAATAAACTTCTATGAGCTTCATCTACAATAAGGAAATCAAAATAGCCAATTCCATAAGGACACACTGATGTATCTTTAATAATCGATAGCATCGATTGATACGTGGAGAAAACAATACGAGCTTGGGATTCATTTCCCTCTCTATTACCTTCACATATTAATGCGGATGGCACTGTATCTAATAATCTATCAAAACATTCTTCTTTAGCTTGTCTAACAAGATTAACTCTATCCGCTAAGAAGAGAATTCTTTTGGCACAATTGTTTCTCAACAAGATATCAGAAATAGCACACGATACCCTTGTTTTCCCTGTACCTGTAGCCAAAACAATAAGACTTCTGGAGTGTTTGCTTTCGAGGTGATTCATCACTTCTTCAATAGCATCTTTTTGATAATACCTATCACAAATATCTGGTCTTACTTCTCTATCAGTAATCCTAAAGTTTCTCTTTTGAATGATATATTGCAATTCGTCTTTGGTATGGAACCCGAAGACAATTCTTGCTGGATAAATGCCATCAACAATTTTAATGTTATAACCATTTGTATAATAGATGACTGGCCTTACACCATACATTCTTTCTAAGCAATCAGCATAAAGCTTTGCTTGAACAGCACCTTGTTCTTCGTTGTTGATAGATTTCTTTGCCTCAACCAACGCTAAAGGTTTGCCATTGTCGCCAAAAAGAACATAATCAACGAAACCATTGCCAGAAGGATTCTCACTGCTTCTAGCCATCCCAGTCACCGGGGTCTCTATGCAGCATTTACCTGGTTCGACAATATGACGTCCGTTCAAAATGGTCCAGCCAGCCTTTCTAAGCTTTGGGTCAATTAGTTCAAGTCGTGTTTCCTTTTCGTTTCTTGGCATATAAAAATCTTTGATGAATACAATTATACAACAGACTTAATACTTTCGATATCATAGAATCGAAAAAATTTTTTA
>JAGBLL010000081.1 GCA_017635465.1 Bacilli bacterium | reverse complement strand
TAGTCGTTTGTCAAATGGTTTCACAAAACCTCTTGTGAATGTATGGAAATGACACCCATCTAATCTGATAATAACTGGCATCCTTCTTACGAGATAAGTCTTAGCCCTATTCTCGTAATACTCTTTCATTCTATCTCCTAAACTATCTTTCTTAGCCATATTTCTTCAAATAAAAGGAAAAAGGTGGATAGCATCGTTACCCACCTTTTTAGTTTAAAACTCCCAATCGAAGTCATCTTCAGCCCACCAATCAGTCTCTCCAATGAGATTTATCCCCATTGGTGGCGCTTCATTTAGCTTCTTGCGAATAGCGTTACACTTTGTGATTGGCGCATTATTACGTCTATCAAGCCCACGCTCACGGCAAGATTCTCCAGCATCGACAAATTCGTCATACAACTGATGGTCATATTCGAAATCCTCGAAGTTGTCATAGTCTGAACGTCTCGGTTCATCAACTTCAAGACCATAACCAAATCTTAGGTTCTCATCTGCTGGTTTTCCTCCAATACCCCATTGTGGGATAGGTGCTGGTGGCATAAACGAATGATTTCTGAATCTTGGAGGTGTCAAATCCTCTGGAACATCATCTTCCTCATCGTCGTAATCGCAACATTTTGCCTTTGGCTTTTCGAATACATCCTCAATAGCATCTTTAATCTTGTTCACAACATCTTCCATGCTTGGGAATGCGACTACAAAAACATTAATTTTCTTTTCCATAATCTTAATTAAAATTACTTTATATTATATCATATGTGTCAACTAAGTGTTTGACATTGCAAAGATATAGACAATTTTTGAGAATTCCAAATTTTTAGAGATTTTTTTTAAAAATTAACGTATACCGCCTAATCTTGGTTTGTTATGACTGCTAACTCTAGGACTTATGTTAGCATGTCCGTGTGGTCTTCTTACGTGCGTACCTATATTATTATGCCTTGGTACATACTTGTGATAATATCCGTGTCCTGGACGATGGTATTTTAGTCTTTGTGCTGGTATTGGTCTGTACCAATCATAGAATACACCACTTGGTAGAGGTCTCCTATATCTATGGAAGTAATAAGAATTATCAGTCCAACGTGGATAATAATACCATCCTCTATAGAAATAGTATTCAATCATATTATTCACTACATACGGCTTGCCATATGATATGACTATTGTTGCATCAACTTCGCCATCAAAGTATGCATCGTCTTGTGCATGTACTGTTGTTACACAAGAAGATAATGTAATACACATTATCAATGTTGTTAAAAATACGATAATCTTTTTCATAATTAATTTTTTTTTTAATAACTATTGCAAAGATATATATAAATTTTTGGAATTACAACTATATGGAGTAGATTTAGGGATTTCCCAAAGAGAAATAGGAATTATCCTTTTTTCGATATGAGTTTCCCTAATTTCTTGTTAAAGACATATTTTCCATGTTTTTTAATAATATTAGTTAAGACAAAATAATCTGAAACAGATATTTTTTCACCTTTTTCATCGCAACCTAATGGGGCTGTTTGGGTTGAATTTTCATTATATATATCTCCTTTTCTTATTTGAACTACCAATTTATAATGAGTCTTCCTACCACGACCAAAATTATTGAAGTTATCCACGATAATCCACTCGTTGTTCACTTTTCTAAAATAAGTCTTTTGTGTCTCAAAATCACTTTCAGTAAATAATTCCAATTGTTTTACGTTCATAAAGCAAAGATATGTAACATATTTTTATTTTCAAAATATTTTAAGTTAAAAAAACAAAAAAAATGGAGGCTCAACTACCCCCATTATAATATTTCATAACCTTACGATAATAATTTTCCGTTTTAGCCTTACTATACCCACATCCACCATTCCAAAGTCTTATTGCTTTTTCAATGTTGTTTGTTGGGTTATAACGTTTTTGATATAGTATAAACATTTCCTTTGATTTGTTTGGATTAAGTCTATCCTTTAAAGTATAACGTTTATTACTTTTCTTCAATTTAAGATATTCATTACAATCATTTACTAACACTGGTCTGATTTGCAATAAACCCACACAATCCTTACTTTTTGCACTAGCATTTCCCTTACTTTCCACCATAGCGATTGCATTAATTACTTTATTCCAATCGTATGATTCACTTTTCCTTTGCGCATTAATTGCTAATGATGCCATCAGCATAGCGCACACTAAAATAGTTTGTTTAATTATTCTCATCACTTAAAATTTATTGTGAGGCTCGAACATAGTATGCTATGTTCGATTTGGTGACGATATGTGAGAGCGAGTTACGTCACACTTTTCCTCTTAGTTAAAATTGTACTTTGACAGACTTCCATATTTACTAATTCCACCATTATACCAATCGTCTAGCAATTGGCTTATGAAGCCTTTTCTTTCGGTATCGTTTGTTATTCTATTATAAAATTCTTTATCTAATGCATCTAGTACATCTTGTTTCCAACATGTCATCTTTGTAGGCTGTCCATTATCCAATTTCATAAACACACCAACAATCTTCCCCTTGCCATCATCATAAGGAATTGCCTTATAATTTGCGGTAAGGAATTTAGAACCATGACTTACATGTTCCTCATAACATGCTTCCCTTATTAAGTTCTGTTTTAACCTCTCTAAGCCATTTTCAGATAATATGAATCTTTTCATAATAAAAAATATTTTTCCTATTATAATAAATATTCTTTAATCATCTTTTCGCTCAATGGGATAAGACAAAAAGTTGCTTCTGGTATTTCAAATACATCCACAAACCCTAGTCTATGCCAATATGGTAAAGTTCTAAGACTTTTTTCAACTCCCATCCAAATAAAATCAAAATTATCTCTAAGAAATTCAATATTGTAGAATAGCATTTTTTTGTCAAGGTTAGTTCCACGAAGCCTCTCATCAATAACAAACGAATGTCCATTAACTTGAGTATACTTATCGAGATACTCTGACAATTCCTTTTCTAAAAAACAAATTGGAGAACCGACTTTTATGGGATATTCACAGAACATTAATAGTCCATATATTTCACCGCTTTCTTTATCTACTAGTTTTACTGACTCATCTATTAATACTTTTGAATTACATAATTGGTAATATGCTTCAGCATTACTCGGCAAGTTAAACGCTTTAGCCAATATTTTACATATTTCTACCAAATCTTCAATTGAGGTCTTTTTTATTTCGACCCTTTCCAACAACTCATTTCTTGTCAAATCATTGTCTATGAGTTTGTTGCATAAATCTATCGCCATAACGATTTTTGATTTACGAATGCAAAGATACTAAAAAAAATTGAGATAACCAAATTTTTTAGTGATTTTTTGCTTATTTTACAAAAAAGGGGGATTTAAATCTCGTTTGAATCCCCCTTCATTAATTAACTACAAAAATATTTAAAAAATTATGACAGAACTATCATTTTATAACTATCTTATCATTTTCGCAAGAGGCACTGAACGTATAATTAGGCTGATAATCATTCTCAAGCATTAAGTCAGTTATCTTGTCCTCAATGTTATCTTGGATTAGTCTTATTATTGGTCTTGCTCCAAATTCCTTTTTCTTTACAGCCTCTACATGTATATAGTCTACTACGTCATCGCTATATACTATATTATAATTAATATTATTTAATCTATTATTAAATTTATTTATTTCTAATTTAACTATATTTTTTAAATTATCATTAGATAAATTATTAAAATATATTATTTGGTCCAATCTATTAAGAAATTCTGGAGTAAACTTCTTTTTAAGTTCTTTATCTATAATTGACTTTTTATTAGAGTCCTCATTGTTGATAAATCCTACCCCATTTCCTAGTTCTGCTGCCTTCCTAGCGCCGATATTTGATGTCATAAGAACAATTACGTTTTTAAAATTAACAATTTGTCCTGAACTGTCTGTAAGTCTTCCTTCATCAAATAATTGTAGAAATATATTATATACTTCTTGGTCAGCCTTTTCAATTTCATCAAGCAATAATACGCAATGCTGTTTATGCTTAATGGCTTCGGTAAGTTGTCCACCATTCTCGTATCCAATATATCCTGGTGCAGCACCAGTTAATTTTGCAACTGAGTTCTTTTCTGAATACTCAGACATGTCTATTCTAATTAAAGCATTTTCATCACCAAAGATTTCTTCTGCTAATTTCTTTGCTATTAGAGTTTTTCCAGAACCAGTAGGACCTACGAATAATAGGTTAGCCATAGTTTTTGCTTTATCTCCAAGCCCTACTTTATTTCTCTTAATAACCCTACATACGGCATCGACTGCTTCATCTTGTCCAATTACACTCTTCTTCAGTATTTCATCAATATGCGCAATTTTGCTCTTTTCATTGGTGTTTAGTTTACTTACAGGTATTTTTGTAACCTCAGATACGACATCTGCAATATCGCTTTCTGTGATATTAATTTTTGCTAACTTAAGATTATTGATATCTCTCTTATAATCTGCAAGGTCTGATGCAAGAACATTTTCTTCAATAGTCAATGAATCTATTTTTTCAAAGTCTCCATTATTGAGAGCTTCATTCTTATCTTCTTCGATTTGTCTCATTCTTTTCTTTGTATTTTGTATCTCAATTGGCTCTCTGTCAATAAGTGTAGTCTTTGCTCCTGCAAGGTCAATGAGGTCAAATGCTGAATCTGGCAAACTTCTATCTGTAATATATCTATCTGCTAGTTTAACTGCTTTTTCAATTGCTTCATCACTGTAAGACACATTATGGTAGTCTTCATAATATCGTTTGTTTTGTTTCAAGATATTAATGGATTCCTCAATTGTTGCAGATTCTATTACAATTTTTTGGAATTTTCTAGAAATCTGTGTGTTTGATTCGATTGCATTTCTGTATTCTTTGAATGTAGTAGTTGCAATCACTTTTACAGTTCCCTCTGAAAGTAAATCTCCAATCATACCGCTTATATCGCCATCCTTTTCCTTGCTACCACTCTTTAAAACAGTATGGATATCATCAATGAATAGAATGTATCTATTTGAAGACTGAAGTGCATCAATTAGGTTTTTCATCCTCTCTTCAAACATTCCCCTGAAATGTGTGCCACTTACAAGTGCCATTGGGTTAAGCATTACAATCTCTTTATCTTCAAGTACATTTGGAACTTTATTCTCCTCAATCATCTTGGCAATACCGTAGACAATTTGGGTTTTTCCTACGCCCCCTTTACCTACTAATATGGCATTATTCTTCTTTCGCCTTGATAGAACTTGTATGATTTCTTCTATCTCATCTCTTCTTCCAATTATATCATCAATCTGTCCGTTATTCGCCATTTTGTTCAGACTAGTGGTAAACTGTTCAATTACTGAATTGGAAGATAAGTCTGTTGTAATTGTTTTTGTATTAACTTGACTCTTCAATGGTATATCGTTTTTTGGTTTTGTCTTGGTTATTTTCTTTGGCTTCAGTTTATTAGTTTTAGTTTCTTTTTCTTGATTTGCAGTATTTACATCACATTTATTAAATATGAATTCATATTGTAACATGAATTTACTAAATACATTTTCTTCTTTAAAATTGTTTTCTTTGTTTAATATTGCAAGCAAAACATGTTCGCTTCCAACTTGTGAATTATTAAGTTTCTCAGATTCTATCCTCGCACAATCCAATATTCGTATCAATTCATCGTTAAATCTAACGTTTCCATCCTTTAACTGTGGGTTTATATGCGAGTTTATCACTTCAACATATACTTTCCTTAACTCATCAATGTTATTAGACATCAAACAATTGTCCAAAATAAGATTCGCATGAGAATCCCTTGTATCTAGGATAGCAAGTATCAAATACTCTGGGGTTAATACATCTGTTGGAAATTCATTTAACAACACTGTTGACATATAGTCTAATACCCCATTTAGTTCGATTGTGTAGTTAATTTCGTTCTTCTTACTCATAATTTGAAAAATATTTTTATACTTAAAAAATAATATCTTTTCTTCAAAAAATCAATAGGTAATTGAAGAAAATTATCTGGGATTATTTGGAATTTTAACTTTTTTTACATATCTTTGCAAAAAATAGTTAAAGATATGAGTAAAATTTTTAGTTTGTACACGAAAAGCAAAAACGGTAATGATGTAGACCGTGTTTGGTATCAGTCATCTAATATCAAGTACTCTGAATGCGATGATAAAGATAATAGTTTAAAAACACTAAGGGTTGTTTTTAATAATGGTACTCAGTATGAGTATAAGGATGTTAACGTGAATCAATATTTGTTGTTTCGTGATGCACCATCGCAAGGAAAGGCGTTGAATGAATACATCAAGTCTAAGGGATATGAGTATGAAAAACTTGAGAATGCTGACCTTGCGACACTTGATGGTGAATTGACGTTCAGGATGGAAGATGGAATCTTTGTATTCTACGAAGATGGAAAGCTTACGATTAAGGATAACAAGGATAAAATCATATGTGAAAGGGAAGTAAAACTTACATCCGATGCATTTGATGCTGTTTGCGCAGCACTTGAGGCAGTTGGTAAACAACTTTATACTGAAGGAAAGGATTTTGAAAATAATTTCTAAAAAAAATAATATATGGAGAAACAAGACAGAATTGATTTGTACAAGGAAGCTCTTGAGAAGTGGGGCGAGGAAGCACAGGTGAATATGCTCAATGAGGAGCTTGGTGAACTAATTACGGCAGTAGCCCAGTTCAAAAGGGGTAGGACTAGTCACCACGATGTTATGACAGAGCTTGCTGACGTATTCATCATGGTTGAACAGATTGCCACTATGATGAACTACGATGATTTCGAGAAGGAACTTGAAAGAAAACTAATTAGATTAAGAGACGATAAATTGAGAAATGATAACGATTAGTATAATAGGTTTAATGTTAGTATTAGTTGGATTGACACTTACAATACCAACTATAGGCACTAGGATGGCTTTAGGAAGAACAATAGGCTGGGCTTTAGCATCTGTAGGTATGTTTCTTTTGTTTTTATATCATATAATAAGTGGAAACATAGTTTTTGGAATAATAACTTTAATATTTGCAATTGGTAACATTTTCTTTTGCATAGAATGTTTTAAGGAATATAATAAGTGAAATGGGAATAATAATTAGTAGTTTTATTGGTTGCGGTAGAGAATATTTTAAGAATACTTATGGCAAGAAGGCGAAGATATTCGATGCAGTAGAAAAAACACCACTAACTGATGTTGATGGCACAACCAATCAAGATTTATTGGAAGAATGCTATAATAAAGTAATGTCTGTTGTTGATAATTACGATATTGTATTCATTCCTTCATCTAGTGATATGAGAGGTATTTTCAATGAGCATAATACTGATTATGATATTTTCTACCCATCGTCTGAAAGGAGAGGTGAATTCATAGAAAATCAAGTAATTAAAAGAACAAATCCAAAGGTTATTAGAGAACTTGATAAGAATTTTGAAGAATGGGTTGATGACATTGATAATGATGAATCCCAGAATTGTTACAAACATAAGCTAAGCAATAAAGGGGAGTTTATAGGCAATTCGCCAATAATAATGCAATATATTAATAGTTTAGAACATGACAAGAACGGATAAAACATATTTGGACTTATTAAACGATATACTTGAGCATGGTGTTGAAAAGACTACAAGGGCTGGTGATGTCTATTCAGTATTCGGTAGACAAATGAGATTTGACCTAAAGGAAGGTTTTCCAATACTAACAACGAAAAAGGTATTCACAAAAGGTGCAATCCATGAGTTGTTATGGTTTTTGCAGAGACCGTATAATTCACACGGAAGTATGAATATCGAGTACCTTGTAAGGAATGGTGTACATATCTGGGATGATGATGCATATCGTTGGTTCAAGAGTGAAATATCTAGTAAACAAAGACAAATAAGAGACATTCTTGTGTGTAATACAGACGATGAAGTATATGGGCTTAGTGCCACGTACAGAAAACCATCCTATGAATATTGGATTGAAGGTGAATCAAAGAAAAATGACCCAAATTGGCTTCAAAATATAACAAAGGAAGAATTTCTAGATTTAGTACTTCAAAAGGTTGAGCTGAAATTTGGATGGGCTTATTCATATAGATTTGGCGATTTGGGACCAATATATGGAACTCAATGGAGACATTTTGGAGAAACTTCGTTTGACCAAATCGGAAATATCATTAAAACATTGAAAACAAATCCAAATGATAGGAGGATGTTGTGTGTGGCATTTAACCCAGACCAATTGGATGATATGGCGTTGCCTCCTTGTCACGTAATGTTCCAGTTTTATACAAGGGAACTAACAAATGCTGAGAGAATGAAAATCTTTAACGAAAGATACATGAAGGGTGAAATACCACAGAAATACCATGATTGGTTCGAGGAATATTCAATGGAATATATT
>JAGBLL010000080.1 GCA_017635465.1 Bacilli bacterium | reverse complement strand
ATTTAGCTGATTGGGAAGATGAATATGGTACGACAAATAATTATAACTTTGATGTAAATGTTCAAAACGTAAATGATTTGCAAACGTTAATTGATATGAGTAACCAAGCTCAATTATTGAATCGAATGGGAGGTAGTAACTAATGGCTACTGTAACATTAACGCCTAAAGCTTACTGGCAGGTTGAAGGCTGGGTTGTAACTGCTAAAAATCCTGAATATACAGAAATAACTAAAGCTAACGCTAAACGTATTATTGTTGAATTTGAAATATCAAAAACTTCTTCGTATGCTTATTCGATAGTCTCAAATAATACTATAAAAAGTATGACTACGAAACCTAAGTCAGCACAAGCTACAAGCAATCCTAAATTTTTTGACGCTAGAATTAGCCAAATCCTAAATATTACAAATGTTTATTTAGGCTTAGATATTAGTGGAGTTCAAGAAAAGACTTTACTATATGGCGGTAATGTATCGTTTAATGAAAATGGTGTATATGAATCAGATAATTTAAGATTAAATAATACTGTACGTGGTTTAACCACCAATAAATTATATTTGATGCTTAGTACGTCTAAGGGGGAATATGATTTTACAATAAAAAATATGACAATCCAGCTTACGTATACAGCTACAGCAAGTAATTTTAAAGTAACTAAATCACCAAATTCAGGGTTTTTAAATCCGATTAAAGATAATAAATTTACGTTCGATGTGACGCCAAATGATGCGTTGTTAATGCAATATGAAATTATTTCAGGTACGCTTTACTATAAATTAAGTACTGCGACAACGTATACTTCAAAAACATTCACCGGTAAAACGTATACATTACCAGCTAATACTTTATCTGCTGGTAATACATATAATATATATGCAACATTAAAGGCTCCGGATAATACAACCGCTAACACAAGTACTACTAATTACAATACAAACGATGCTACGCCGACGGTAACGGCTCTTTCACCAAGTAATGAAACGATTAAAGGTAGTGCTACTTTTAAATGGTCATATCGCGTATCTACTGGTATGCCACAATATGCTTACGAAATTCAAATTTCAACGGACGGGAGCTCATGGACTTCTTTAAAATCAAAAACAATTTCAAGTGCTACGTCAGTAACAATAAGCATTTCAACCGTTGGTACTAATTATTGGCGTGTTAGAGCATATAATCAAAGTGACGTAGCTTCAGCATGGACGCCGGCAGCAATGTTTATTAATGTACTGCCACCAACTAAACCGACTATTATATCAATTAAAGGTAATGGAAGGCCAGAGATTATGTGGTCGGCAAATAATCAAATGGCTTTTCAAGTTCGAGTTTCACAAGGTTCTAAAAGACTATATGATTCTGGAGAAGTATATTCATCTAATACAACATATAAAATAATGGAATATTTAGAAGATGGTACATATCTATTTGCTGTACGTATAATAAATGAATATGGTACTTCAGCGTGGACTTATCAACATTATTTAATAGATAATGGATTAGTAGCACCTGAATATAGCGTTAGTAGTACCGATAATGGAGTTAATATTACTATTGCAGAAAATAACAATTATGAAAAATACTATTTAAAGCGAAATGGTATATTAATCGGCAAGTTTTCTAATAGAGAATTTACTGATAAATTTTCTATTGGTAAAAATCAATATCAAATCATTTGCGTTACTGGTAATGATGCCGCAATAAGTATCTCGTTCGAATATACATATTTTGCGCCGTATACCATGTTATTAAATACAGCAGGTAAGATTATTGCAATTAATAAGCGGTGGAACGATGAGGTAGTACCTCAAACACAAGCGGAAATTGAAAATGATTCATTGCTATTTTTAGGAGAGAATAAACCACAAATTAATACGACCAAAATGAAGATAAGAAGGTTTACGATTGCGGTAAATGATAACAATTTCGAATTTGATGGTTTATTAGGTAATACCTTGTTTTTAAAAACGCCTCATGGAATAGGTGGTTGGGTAGTTCTATTAGCAACAAATAGGACTGATAAATGGTTCGGTAATGAAACGGTATGTGATCTAAGTGAGACGCGCTATTTAGGCGAGGTAATTAATTATGATTTATGATTTTAAAATATTAATTACAAGAAAAGGAATACCGATAGGGCGTGCATTTGTGGAATCGTGCAATATTAGATTTGATTCAGAAGCAGAAATTACGCGAGGTATACAGCTTGTAATGTCTGCTGATCAAATGGATATGAGTAAAGTATATACTCAAGTTGAAGATTTGATTTATTTTGATGGTTCTAGAAAATTTAATGGAACTTGGACGTTTAGCGGATCTACATATACATTAAGTGAAACGTTTGAATTTAATTTATTTACCGATAGAATTAGACCAATAATTATAGTTGGTGATACCGAATATTCATTTGGTGATTTTATGGTGATTGCGGCGCCTAAAAAAATATCAAAGTTAGGATCCTATTATCAAATCGAAGGATACGATGAAACTATGAAGTTAAAACAATCGGCGTTAGAAGAAAGAATATTTTTTGGTATAGGTACAAAATATTTAACAGCAATTAATCAGTTGTTAACCTCTTGTGGATTTACAAATATTCTATCTGATCCATCATCTGCTACACTACAAACAGATAGAGAGTTCGAACAAGGTGAAACGTATATATCGATAATAAACACTTTATTATCTGAAATTAATTTTAATAATGTTCATATGGAGGCAGATAATTATATTTATTTAACACAAAAAGCAAAGCCTACAGAGCCAGAATTTATATATTCGGATAAACATGATTTTAATATTGTTGGTACGATTACCGTAGATACTGATATATATGATTTGCCTAATGTTCTAGTTGGTGTAGCAAGTAATCCTGATCAAGATGAACCTTATGTTTATAAAAAGATAAACAACGATCCATTATCATTGATTTCAGTTTTTAACCGTGGTTATAAAGTGGTTAAAGTCTATAATTTAAGTAATATACCATCGCAGCAAGAGCTTATTAATTATATTGAATTAAAATACTTAGAAGCGACGCAAACCACGGAAAAGGTAGATATTACTACTGAATTAGAACCAAATCATAAATACTCAAGCGCAATACAGATAGATACAGACGAGTTACAAGGCTTATTCATAGAAAAAGCATGGCAAATTAAATTAGGAGCCACAACTACTATGATGCACTCATTAGAGAGAAAGGTATATGTATGATATTAGGAAGAATAACAAGTATTTCGAATGGATCCGGCTTAGCTCTGTTAATAGATGGCGAAACGGTACCAACAAGGAAAAAATATAAATATTTATCAAGTTATTCACCGACTGCGTATGATCGAGTTTTAATTGAAGAAATTGGCGGATCTTATGTAGTTTTGGGTAAATTAATTGATAGTACAGCAAGTATTACTAAATATCCTAAAGCAAGTGCTGCGGATACAGCGACAAATGCAACGAACGCGACAAATGCTACAAATGCAGAAAATGCTACAAATGCAGAAAATGCTGTAGCATCTCAATATGTAAAACCATATTCAAATGTAGAGCAAGGAAATATAAGATTTACAGTATTTAACGGGGTATTATGGGTAATGCAAGGCACGACACAATGGCCATTAGCGAGAGGGTGATAAAATGCCAAATTTAAGAGGGAAAACGTGGACTACCACTACACCAGCGCAAGTTACAGATGCGCAATTCTGGGAAGATCATTTAATATCAGATAGTGACGCTGAATTTATAGCGGAAATTAGAAGTGAAGGCGGAGGCTTAGGCCACGATATAGTAAATGATGATGGCCAAACTATGCCAAAAGAAAAGAAACTTCAATTTCTAAACGCTGAAGTAACAGACGATCCGACAAATCAAACAACTATAGTTGATGCAAAAGGCGCTAAAGGCGATGCGGCTACTATACAAATTGGAACAGTAGAAAGCGTGCCAAGCACTGCACAAGCTGAAGTAACTAACAGCGGAACTAGTAAAGACGCTGTTTTTAATTTCAAGATTCCGCGCGGAGCATCTGGCGGGGTGTGGGGTAATATTTCAGGCGATATATTAGATCAAACTGATTTACAAACCGAGATTAATACAAAAGCACTTAAAACTGGTGGCTCAACAAATCAGGTTTTAACAAAAGATTCAGCTACCGATTATGATGCATCATGGAAAACATTAAGCGCAGCTAATACTAGTTACTCAAAGACTTCATCTGGATTAGCAGCTACAACTGTACAAGGTGCAATTGATGAAGTGGATTCGAAGGTTGATTCACTTTCGAGTAGTGTTAGCACATTGAACGATAGATACAATAAGACGCTATCTTCTCCTAATTTAAACGATGTTACGTATAACTATCATGGCTATGTAACGAGTGCAACGAATATACCGTCTGGAGTTGGCACAAGTGGGCAATTGATAGTAAACGCTAATTCAACAGGAAAATATGTTATGCAGATTTACTCTCAATATAATGGCGCAAATGTTTACACTAGGTCGTGTAATAACGGTACATGGACGAGCTGGGTGAAGATGACGGTAGCAGATGATATTGGAAAACAAGTTCTTTCTTGGCAACGAGTGAATGTGTCTTATACAAATACAGTAGCAGATAAAGACACCGCAACTTTGACTGGTACTATGACTGCGGTATCTGGAGCAACTGATTATATATTAATTGCTGAGCGTATTAACTTTGGCTTCTTTACAGCCAATCCAACAAGAAGCGGTACAACTATTTCATGTGTTGGTATGAATGCTAGCGGAACGGCACATACATTAAGTGGTACTGTAGTAGTGATTGCTTTGAAATAATGCGCTATGAAAACACCACAATTATTTATAAGTCTTTATAAAGGCAAAACAATAGATTATGATGGAGTATACAGCTCACAATGTGTAGATGCGTATAAAGTATTCTGTAAATGGATAAAAATTACACCATACGCTACCGGTAACAATTATGCTTGCGGTTATTGGTATGGAAGAGAAGCTGTAAAAGATATATTTAACTTTATATATTCACCTACAGAATTAAAAAAGGGCGATTGGTGTATCTGGGATTTTGGCTCATCATGTTCAAGTAGCCATATAGCTATGTTCGTTGATTATGCGGAAGATGGCTATGGCTATTTTTTTGGTCAAAACCAAAAACAAGATTTTAAAGGCTTTTGCACGGTAAAAATTAAATTAGATATTTTAGGCGCGCTTAGGTGGAAAAACTGGGATAAGGAAGAAAAAAAAGAGTATATGAACGGTATAGATATTTCGAACTGGCAGTATGATTTAAATTTAAATAATATCGATTATGATTTTGTTATTGCAAAATCAACGGAAGGGATAGGCTGGGTAGATTCTACATGCGATAGATTTATTCAGCAGGCAATCGCACAGAATAAAAAGTGGGGTTTTTATCACTTCGCTAGACCGGAAAATGATCCGATCGCTGAGGCGATGTTTTGGTATGAAAATACTAAAAATTATTTTGGTAAAGGTTTACCGGTGTTAGACGTTGAAATTCAGAATCCAAATATTGTTAGTTGGTGTTATAAATTCTTATCAAAAATAATCGACTTAACAGGCGTTAAACCAATTGTTTATATGAGCGAGCAATCGATGGAATGGAGATACGACTGGTCAGCGGTAGTATCGCTCGATTGTGGTTTATGGTTAGCTGCTTACAGAACGGAAGAAGTTATTAATGGTTATAACATTTCGAATACGTGGAATCTTCCTACACCTAGATCTTGGAAATTTATTTGTATGTGGCAGTATACCTCGAATGGTAGGTTAGCCGGATATAATAAGCGTTTAGATCTTGATATTTTTTACGGCGATGCTTCGATATGGGATAAATACTGTAGGCCTTCACTAGCTGAACCAGTTACAGAGCCGATAGAAACACCACAAGAGCCAACACAAAAACCAATAGACGATAAGCCAATCGAAGAAAAACCATCGCAAAATGTGCCTATTGAGCCGGTAAAACCGAATGATAGTATATTTAATATGCCTAACTGGTTATATGATTTATTAAAATTTATAGCGAGTATATTATTACCATTGCTAACTACTCTATATGTAGCTTTGGCTGATACTTGGAAATGGCAGTTTACGAAAGAAGTGGTAGCATCAGTTACCGCTTTTATTACGTTTTTAAACGGATTACTTGCGTATAGTAGTATTGAATACACAAAAAAAAGAGGTGGTAAATGATGGAAAACTTAACGCTAGGCGGAATTAATACAGAAATATTATTTATCGTTACGTTTTGTGGTGGCGTATTTGCAATTTATAAAGCTGTTAAATCAGCCATCGATAAAGGATTAAAGCCGATATACGATAAAATAAATGTAGTTGATATGAACGCTACTAAAAATTTTCTTGTGCCTAAAATAGCAGAATTAAAAGCTGGCAATAAACTAGATGAGGTAACTAGAAAACAAGTAATAGATCAATATGAGCATTATATCTCTATTGGTGGTAATAGTTTCATTAAATTAGAATATGATAAATTAGTTAAAGAGGGCAAAATATAAGCCCTCTTTTTTTATTTTTAAATTTCCTCTTGAAATGGTACGTGCACCATGCTAAAATAGAATCGCAGGGAGGTAATATATGGATAAACATTACCAATGGTCGAAAAAGAACTTAAAGTCGATTTCCCAAAGATTCAAAAAAGAATTTGTCGATGAATTTCGCGACGCTTGTGATCGTCAGGGAATCAAACAAAGCCAAGTAATCAAAGAAGCTATGATTAATACGATTAAAGGAGGATATAGTAGCATGAGAGATTTAATGGAATTAGTAAATGACTTTCCAAAAACATTTGGATATTGTCGAACAAAAGAAGATGTAATCGAAAAATTAGACGCTTTACATACCTCAAGAGAAATTCTTTATTTAAATGATAAAGGAATAGGAACTTACGATATTAACGATAACGTGCCTTTAATAAAAGAGGGTAAATACTTTATAGCAAAAGGATATTTCACCGTTGAATTTAGGGAAAACGGATTAAATAATATCAAGATCGCAACTGAGAATATTATCGAACTAGGTTCGGATATGGAAGTATCAAGCGAAACAGTCGAAATTATTGGATTATTATAAAAATGTCGGCACTTTTGTCGGCACAATAAATAAAAAATATCCGCAAACGGCTTAACCATGCGGATATTTTATATATACTCTGGAGCGAGTGAACGCTCGGTATTACGTATAATCAATATGCGCCATCATGCGAAATAGCGCGTATTTATCACGATTTAAGAACATTTATATTTTCTTGTTGTATCTCTGCTGTACCATCGTTTGTATAAATTTGTCGGCACTTTGTCGGCACTTTATTAACTGCTTCTGATAGTTCTTTTAAATTTACGAAATCATAATATACGCTCATATCAATAGATGCATGACGTAATAACGCTTGTATTACTTTAGGTTGTGCTCCAGATCTAAACAGGTTATGCGCGAATAGGTGGCGTAATCGGTATTGATTAAACTTGAAACCGTAAATTTTATAACATTTATAACTAACTCTGGTTATATACGAAGTTATAAAATTAGAATCGTAAATTTCACCGTCTATCGTACTAAATAATAAGCCGTTTTTAGCTCGTTTAAGAGCGATTTGTATTTCTGGTAGTAAATCATCGGGTAAAGGTATAATTGCTTCGCTTTGATTTGTTTTCGTTGAAATTAAAGTACATTTTTCAGAACTGGTACTTCCTACTCTTTTATTGATATTGATAGTCATATTTTTAATATCGATATCATCGGTAGTAAGAGCGTAAACCTCTTGTGGCCGTAAACCAGTATAAAGCATAACCATTAAAGCGCTTCTAATTATTTCGTTATGATATCTGGCTTTATGATCCGCTCCGTTATACTCTTCTAATACTTTTAAGAATAAATAAAATTCTTCTAATGTAATATCTACTTCTCTACGTTTGATTATTACTTTCGAATTAGGAACGGTTAAAACTTCGGATAACATAGGAACATTAATTCCTTCTATGATGGCTGTACGATATATTTGTTTAATGATTGAGCGCAGCCGTAAAGCCTGATCGCGTGAATGATTCTGGATATAGTTATTAATCATTTCTTGCAGCATACTAGCGGATACTTTGGTAATAGGTGTATTTTCTATATTCGTTAAAGAATGCCTATAAACTGTATCTTGTTTTGTTAACGTATTCTTTGATAATTGATAATATTTAATTCGATTATTATATAGTTCTTTGATGGTTGGTGTAGTTTTAATTACATTACCTAGAGAGATTTGTTTACGTAGTTCATCGCGCACTAATACAGCACTCATTAAGCAATCACTAGGCGTTTCGTATTGGTCAAAGTAAAAGTTACCTCCGTTCTTAACGTGACGCGAGCCATCAATATCACGATATTTAATCGAGACTTGTAGATACTTTCTACCGGAGCTGGTTGTTTTTTCGGTTATATATTTTTCTTTTTTCATTGCTTTTTACTTCTTTTCTTCCGTGTAGGTTTTTTAGGCGTTGTATCTTCCTTGTCTTTTAACGCTTTTATTCCTGCTTCTAATAAAGCGTTAATTGCCATCGAACGATTAGGATATCTATTTTTAAATCTAAAGTCCTCAATTTGCTCGAATAATTCCTGATCTAAAGTTATCATTGCTCTTGGTTTTTCGGTTGCCATATTATCACCTCGCTTAAATATATTTTAGCAAAAGGGAAACTATTAAACAAATAAACAGTTGACAAGTGTTTCAATTAAGACTATTATTTGTTTAGTGTTTAAGAGTTTTACTTAACGGAAAGGAGACGGAATGGATAATTTAATTAGAGCCAATATTGTAATTACTCCTGAAATTAGAGATGAAATCCAGAAACTAAAACAGAAGTATTACGATAAAAGCTACGCCGAAATTTACCGAATGGTAATTAAAGAAGGATTGAAAGTTATTAAGAAATCCAAAAATTAGAGGGGTGGCGAGGTGATGGAAATTTACATAACTAACGATTTATGTAAACTTCTAAAGGTTAACAGGTCGAAGATCCAATGGTTAAGGGATAATCAATTATTAAAGGCTCGTAAACTTGGTAAAGGCTTTATTACAACTGAGGACGAATTAAAAGAGTTTATGGCTTTAACTGCTGGATTGGATATATCAAGTAAAAAGAAAATTGAAATCGTTGGTATGAATATAAAAAGAATCGGTATTCTCAACTCAAACAAAGGAATAGCCGATTCAACTAAAGCGAAGATATAAATAATCTTCTCTTATATTCTACCAGAAAGACAAGAGAAAGGAAATTATGAATATATTTGATATCATTAGTACTTTATTATTTCTGGCTGTAGCGATTGATATGGTAAACGAGATGAAAAAATATGGATAATAAGCAAATAAATAATCTCTATATCAAATGCGCTAAATGTGGATACGAAAATTACGAAAAGTATTTTGAATACAAAACAAGGGTAAATAGATTGAATCAGCAAATTGAAAACGATCTGATATGCCCGATATGCAAGTCTTACGATCTGATTTACCGTAAGCATAAATGAGGAGGTTAGAAAGTGGCTAAAAAAGGTTTAGACGCTTTCTTGCTCAATACTACTTTAGATTCCGACGTCGAATGTATTCGAGCGAAGTTCGGAAACGCCGGCTTATTGGCTTTGATCATGCTATGGCAGAAGTGTTACAGAGAAAACGGCTACTATATCGTCTGGGACGAAGATAACGCTAGCTTGTTCTGTAATAACGAGTTGCACTGGGAAAGGTCAAAGTTAGATAACGTCGTGAGGGAATGTTTGCGCCGTGGGTTGTTCTCTTCGGAGAAATATAAACAATTCGGAGTGTTAACGTCGTCTCAAATACAAGAAAGATATTTGAAAGCTCGTTCTCGATCAACGGTAGAAATCGAAAAAAATCTTTTAATGTGCCCAAATCCTGAGAAATGTTGCAAAAATCTAAAAATTGTTACAAAAAAATTCAAAAATGCAACAATTCAAAAACGAATAGAAGAGAAGAGAAGAGAAGAGATAGATGATGATAATATAAAGCAATTTCTCGAAAAGTATCGAAATATCTACTCCGAGTTATATGGCGATAGCAAAAAATTAAAACCGATTGAAACGTTGATTAAAAACGTCATTAATTCTTTAGATGGCGAAGTTAAAGAATTTGCATTAGAAGAAAATACTTTAAAAGAAATATATCAAATATCGTTACGAATGATTAATCCGTATGGAGACGAAATATTCCCGTTAAATGTATTGAATCAAGAAGGCTACCTAATAAAAACAATAATGAATTTATATATGTCGGAGGTAAGCGATGGTAAGAACGATTAAAAGATTTGATCACAAGTATTACGGAAAAAACAAATACGAGAGAAAGACTTTAACTAAGCACGGAAGAGAAATTGTAAAACCAATCGAACGAGATGATTTTGAAGAGATGGTTAGATTGTGCCTAGTCAAGAGAGACAAAGCGAAAAGCGAAAGCGCCTACTATCGCTGGTATAGAAACTACGTAATATTGATGGTTGGTGTAAATACTGGTAATCGAATTACTACCATCTTAGAGCAAATACCAAGAGATTACGCAGGCGGTAAATATACTGTAACCGAGCATAAAACACGTAAGCGCCAGCAGTTTACATTAAACGATAAAGTCTATCAGATCATAAAGAAGTATATCGATACATTCGATATTGGTTTAAATGAATTTATGTTTCAAACTTCGAGATCTAATCATTTGCCTATGACGCGCGAGAATTGCTGGAAATTCATTAAGCAGCTTGCAAGAGAAGCAAGAATTGAATATCCGGTTGGTTGCCATAGTTTACGAAAAAGTTATGGCCGCTGGAAGTGGGACGAAACGCACGATTTGCTTTTAGTTCAATCCTTGCTAATGCATAACAGCGCCGAAGAAACAATGAAATATATTTGCTTAGAGGCTAATGAAGTAGACGAGGCAAGAAGCCAGATAGCATATATCACTAAATACGAATAATAGGAGGATAAAAAAAGATGGAAAAAAGAACTCAAAATCAGGTTGTATTAAATTATTTGAGAAATCATAAGAAAAAAGGTTTAACAGTAAAAGAAGCTAGCGACAAGTTAGGAATTAACCGAGTAGAGAATAATATATGTAATTTACGTAAACAAGGATACGTAATAGAGCGCGAGGATAAGCCATTCATTAATAAATACGGCTATAAATCAACGTACGGTATTTATCGATTATTGGAGGACGAATAAATGTTTATTTTAAATCAAGAAAGAGATAAAGCGCTTTATGTAGACGAAAAGGATATAAACTATCTAAAAGTTCGTGATAAATCTTTAAACATAATGCGAGATAGTGAAGTTTATGAAGAAACGATAGGTGAATATGATACAAGCGATCAAGCGAAAGCCGAGATGTATAGATTGATAAAATGCCTATCCGATGGTTATAAAATATTCATCATTTCAGCTACTAAATATCTAACTGATTTTAAAGAAAATTAACATAATTGTTTATGTTAACTAAAGAAATAAGTGTTTAGTCATATAAAGCGATAAATAAAGGCTTTATATCAATTATTAAGTATCAATAAGAAGTTAACGTAACTATGTTTCTGTTAACTCATTATACGAGGTGAAAATGTATAAACAAGTAATAGATGTATTTGAAGAATTAAGGAAAATTGGAATCGATAATAAAGAACTTCTTCGAGAGTATCTTGTATTTACGTATCCAAGAAATCTAAAAGCATCAAATATTATCGATATTGATAAGAAATCGAAAATAGCGGTAAAAATGAAAATTCAATTTACACTATGCGAACTTGAGGAGGAAGAATAAATGTTAACCGATGCATTTTATGAAAAAGAAAGATCATTTCTATATCATGCGCTTACATGCGCTCGTAATTTACAAGAACAGAATAAATATTTAAAGCAAATTGAAAAACTAGAGAATAAATATAAGAAACAAAAAGCCTGTATTGATTATCTGGAAAATGAAGCGCAGCACGTAAAAGAAGGTAGTTTATGAAAATTATAGAAATTAGCATTGCGATTATATTATTTGTTATCGCTGTATTGATGGTATACGGAGCAGTTGTAGTCACTTTATATTTGTATCAATTATTTAAAGAGTTTAAAAATGAAGATGTACATAATTCCAAAGTGGATAAGTAGAAATATTAAAGAATACGGAAATAGTCTTATACCAGATAAAGTACTTAAATATTACAGCGAAGAAACAATAATCAAGTATTACGAAATAATGTTTAATTGCAAATTTACAATACGTAAATCAGTTATAGAAAAAGGAATGAAACCAATAGTAATTATTGAGAGAGTGGATTATGAATCTTAAAGAATTTATTAATAAAGTAATCATCGAAGAAGGTTTAAAAAGCGATGATATCGAAGCGATTGTTAAAGATATAAATAAACATGCAAGAGAAAAGGCTGTTGATAATGTGGCTTGCATCAGCGATGAGGACGTTAGAGGTATGATTATAGATTTTATAAACAAATCTAGTAACGAAGTAAAAGAAGCTCCAGAAACTAAAAAAGAGGTCAATGATGGCGAATCGAAACAAATATCGCTCTTTGAAAGCATTCAAACCTACTAAAGAAGAAAAGAGAGCGTTGGCTTCGGCTCTCTTTTCACATAAAAGCAAATTTATATATAAGCGATTAAAGAACGGTAAGTATAGAACATATTGTTTTAGATGCAATAACTATAAAACAGTTACATTAGACGAATTAAAACAAATACGAGCCTCTCGATTATGTCCGACGTGTTTTAATGCAATCGAAACAGGAATCAAGCAAGAAATGACGGAGAGTAATTATATAGCATTTCCTAAAGGTGAAGTAGAAGAATATGGTGTATTCGTAGCTGGTAAATGGAAATTCGGAAGCGCTCCTAAATTAACAAGCTGTGATACGGTTTTATATAGCGATGATCCGGAGCATTGTAAAGCATGGCGTAATGGTGTAGTTGCTGGCCTTGGATATCGACTATATCGAATCGCAAAAATGCAAGAATTTAAAGATTGTAGATTTGATACATATTTTGGTAGAACTGGATATTATAACCGTCTAGAAATAAATAATATCGAGTACAGATCTAGAAAACAATACTATCAGGATATGTTGGAAACAATGGAAATAGAGCCTAGTTTAATTAAAAGCAATCAAAAGAAATTAATACAAGAAAGTCTCTTTAATAAAAATCAAGTAGCCTTTATATTGATATTCAATTTGAAATCACGAGAAGAATTATTTAAATATCAAAAATATATAAATTATTCAACTAATGCTCGCTGGTTAGACGTTAAAGGCTATATAAATCGATTAAATATATATCACTTGGACTATTTATCCAGAAACAATATAGCGCTACAGCAATATCTGGATTATGTAGATCAATGCGAGATGCTAGGCTTAAAACTTGATAAGCCGAAAGAGTTTTCAGTAAAACATAGAGAATTAGCTGAACTTATTAAGATTAATAAAAATAGTATTTACAGTGATTTGATTAAAAAGAATTTCGATAATTATATTCAGTATGAATATATAGATGGTAAAGTTCATATTTTACCGTTTAAAACTCCGGAAGAAATAATTAAATGCGGATCTGAATTACATAATTGTATAGCGCAATATATCCAAAATTACGCAAAGAAAAGAACGATACTATTTAAAATGTTAGTTGCGGATAAATTAGAAGTAGCTATTGAGGTAAGAGGTGGCGTTTTATTACAGGCTTATCAAGATATGAATAAAGACGTTAATAAATATAAAATGAAGCATATTAACAAATGGTTAAAAAAGGAAGGTTGGATAGATGGTAGATAATGAATTTATTAAAATCGAATTTGAAAAGTACCGGTTATGGATTCAGAAAAGAAACGAACTATCCGAAAAATTAATACCGATAAGCGATGAACTATATGATTTGAAGGGTATTAATTACGCAGCTAACAATATTCATATTACTCGAGATCTAAGAGCACTCGAATTAAAAAAACTAGACTTAATCGAAAAAAAAGATCTAATCGAGAATCAGATACAAGATATTAATAATCATATTAACTATTTGTATAAACTATCAGATAAAGCGGTTGGAATGGAACGTACATTTATTGTAGCTCACTATTTTGAATATAAAAGTCATACTAAAATCGCTGAAGAATATCATTATTCAAGGCGAACGGTTGGTTACATTATCGATAGAGGATTTAGAAGAATCGCGAAAGCTCTGGAGGTTAAGTAAATGCGATTACCTAAATATGTTGTTAAAGCATTCAGATTAAAACAAGTAACAAAAAGAAAGATTATTTATGAGGAAACGGAAGCAATACCTATCGAATATATCACTAATTGGGATAACCACCTAATAGGATACGAACAATACCAAGTTAGCGATATTGTAAATCAATTATTACAAGATTGGAGAGAAGAAAATGAGACTGATTGATAAAGATAGTTTATTAAAAATAATTAATTGCAATAAACCATTAGCAGATGGTTACCACATGAAAGATTATGTTTTCAATCAAATAATTACAGATATCAATAATGAACCAATAGTTAAAGCAATACCGATTGATTGGTTGGAAAAAAAGATAAGTAATGCATATAGCAATTTTGATTTAGATGTTATAGCTGTATTAGCACTTGCGGATATATTGAATGATTGGAGAAAAGAAAATGATTGAGATGAATGTAATTACTATAGTATTTTCCACAATATTCTATTGTTGGTTAGTTTTATTTCATATATTAATTTTAGGCGTTATAACCGATATAAGAAAAAATCAGGAAAAAATAAATATCCTGCTTGAACGGCAAATTAGAAAGGGAGAAATAATTAGATTTAAATGAAAGCGGTACTTATACTTGATATGCCTAGTTGTTGCAATAATTGCCCGTGCTTCGATGGTATGGAAGATAGAAGCGATTGTAAATACCTAGAAAAAAACATAGAAGATATATTGATAATTGATAAAGATTGTCCGTTAAAACCATTACCGCCAAGAAGAGAATACGCAGACGAAAGCAAAGTCTATAAAGCGGGGTGGAACGATTGTTTAGATGCAATCGTTGGAGGCAAACAATGATTCGCAAAAAGCCAATAAATATTGAAGTGAAAATAAAAGATAAGAATGGAAACATATTAAGGAAATTCAAAGAGGATTGTAGAGAAGTACGTATTGAATATCGCAAATCCGAAATAACTAATGGTTGTGAAACAAAATATCATATACACGGTATGGATATACATATAGAAAAATGAGGTTAGTTGATGGATTACGAAATAGAAAGAAATGTAACTGTACCATTTGAATATTGTAAAGAATGCGTACATTTAAAAATAACCGAGAATACGCTATATGAGAATAATAAAGTAATGCTAAGAATAACAGCTTGTGAATATCGAGATATATGTGAGAATGCGGTAAGGATATGGAACAAAGGTAAAAAGGAAGTTATGTAATTAATATTGCCAATGGCAAATAAAAAAAGATGCTACTGTGATATTGAGGTTTATAAGGCAATAGATCATAGAAACTATCTCTTCTTCTATTGCGCGAGACGGTGAATAAACCTCAAGATGTAATAACATAGCCATATCCGCCTGTTTCACCGTCTTTTAAAGATATGAAAAAATACGCAGAGAAATTTTATAAAAGCAATCGCTGGTTAAAGATGCGAGCTTATATTTATAGTAGAGATAAAGGCTTATGCCAAGATTGCTTAAAGCGTGGTTTATATGTACCGATGGAAGAAGTGCATCATATTAAACCAATCACGCCAGATAACATAGACGATCCGACGATTACATTAAATGAAAACAATTTAATTTCTTTATGTCGTGAATGCCATCGCGCTCGGCATGGTGAAAAAGAAAATAAAAAAAGGTTCGAGGTCGATTCGCGAGGCGTGATATCCCCACGGGGTCGCTAAAAAATTTTATCGCCTAAAGACCGAGGCTCAAAATTAATTTTACTGACTGTTTGCGCAAGAAAGGGGTGTAAAGATGGAATTAACTAAAGAAAAGCGTATTTCTCAAAAGTTAAGAAAATATAAAAATACTTATAAGACTTTACCTCCGGAAAAAATGATTATTGCGCTTCCTTTAATTAAATCAGCTTCATTTATGGAGGTGGAATTGGAAGATCTAGAAAAAATCATTGCGCAGGAAGGCGCAAGCGATGATTACCAAAACGGAGCGAATCAAAAAGGACGTAAGATCTCGGCAAATTTGCAAGCGTACAATTCATTAGTAAAATCTTATAACATGGTTAATACCAGATTGGAAGCGATGCTTCCAAAAGTCGAAAAGAAAAATTCAAAACTTGAGGCGTTAATGAATGAATGATTATATCTTAGAATATTATCAAGGAATCAAAGACGGATCTATCGTAGTTGGTAAATGGGTTAGACTATGGTACGAATACATAATAAAAGGACTTAAAAATAAGTCCTTTTATTTTGACCAAAAGAAAGCAAATAAAGCGATCCGCTTCGTTGAGGGTTTTTGTAGGCATCATGAAGGCGAACTTGCGCCAGCTTTATTAAAGCTGGAACTTTGGCAAAAAGCGTTTTTATCTGTCGTTTTTGGAATCGTAGACGAAAAGGATAATCGGCAATTTAGAGAAGTGGTATTAATCGTGGGTCGTAAGAATGGTAAAACGTTATTTGCTTCAGCCATCGCTAACTATGTAACTTTCTTAGATGGTGAATATGGAGGCCGTATTTATTTCTGCGCGCCAAAACTTGAGCAAGCGAGATTATGCTATGAAGCATATTATCAAATGATTTTAAAAGAGCCAGAATTAGATGGCCTAGCAAAAAAGAGGCGTACCGATATTTATATAGCGTCAACAAATACCTCGGCTCAACCGCTGGCATTTAATGCGAAGAAGTCGGACGGACTGAATCCGTCTTTGGCCATTTGCGACGAAATAGGAGCATGGCAAGGCGACGGAGGTTTAAAACAATACGAGGTTTTAAAATCAGCGCTTGGAGCACGTAAACAGCCTTTGATTATTTCAATATCAACGGCTAACTATGTAGAAGGCGTTTATGATGAATTGATGAAACGCTCTACTTCGGTATTAATGAATACTTCTAAAGAGAAACGGCTAGCGCCGTTTCTTTATGTGATAGACGACGTCAACAAATGGAACGATATTAACGAATTAAGAAAATCGAATCCGAATTTATCCGTATCCGTTAGCGTTGATTACATGTTAGAAGAAATCGCGGTAGCTGAAGGCTCGCTATCGAAGAAAGCCGAGTTTATTACGAAGTATTGCAATATTAAACAAAATTCATCGATAGCGTGGTTAGATTCGCAAGCTATCGAAGGTTGTGTTAGCGATCCGTTGAAACTTGAGGATTTTAGAAACTGTTATGCATTGCTTGGAATCGACTTATCAAGAACTACCGACTTAACGGCGGCGACTTGTGTAATCGAGCTAGATGGTATTTTAAATGTATTTACTAAATTCTTCTTACCAGCTAACAAGATAGAAGAGGCAACTATGCGAGATGGCTTGCCGTATGCGCAATATATCGAGCGTGGTTTTTTAATTCCATCTGGTGAAAACGTCGTCGATTATAACGACGTTTTTAATTACTGTAGAGAACTGGTTGAGAAATATAAAATCTATCCGTTGCAATGTGGATACGATAGGTACTCGAGTACCTACTTAATCCAGCAACTGAAAGAATACGGATTTCATGTAGATGATGTATTTCAAGGTTGGAATTTAACGCCGTGTATTCGAACGTTAGAAGGATTGATTAAAGATAAAAAAGTTAGAATCGGCGATAACGATTTATTGAAAGCGCACTTTTACAATAGCGCTTTAAAAATTAATAACGAAAACGAGCGGTTGATGCTCATAAAGATAGAACAAAGAGCACATATCGACGGCATGGCGTCATTACTTGATGCTATTACGGTTAGAGATAAATGGTGGTCGGAACTGGGAGGCCGACTACTTAACGAAAGGAAGGTAAGATCTGATGGGATTGTTTGATTGGTTATTTCCAAAAGAAGAGCCAGTACGCGATAAGAACGTTGAGAGCTTTAAATTACTAACTGCTTATCAACCAATCTTTTATAATCACAACGGCGGTATATATGAAAGCGCACTTGTAAGAAGTGCGATTGAAGCAAAAGCGCGCCATATTTCAAAATTGAAAGTTGAGTTACAAGGCGAAGCGCAGCAGGCTTTAAAAGTGCGTATGAAACATGCTCCGAATGAGTGGCAAACTTACCCGCAATTTTTGGCTAGATGTTCTACCATTCTAGATTGTACTAACAATTTATTTATTGTACCGGTACAGAATGAATACTTAGAAACTACTGGCTTTTTCCCTGTACTTCCTGAACGTGTAAAACTTCTTGAAGATAATAAAGGGAAACTCTGGTTAAAGTATTCGTTTAGGGAAAGCTACGATGGAATCGTTGAATTTGACCGATGCGCGTATCTAAATAAGCATCAGTTTAAGAGCGATTTTTTCGGCTCTAGTAATCATGCGCTGTCTAAGACGATGGATTTAATATCGATTCAAGATCAAGCAATCGAAGAGGCTGTTAAAAATTCAGCATCATATAGATTTATGGCACAAGTAAATAACTTTACTTCACCGGAAGATCTGGCCGAAGAAAGACAGCGCTTTACTCGAGAAAATTTATCACGAGATAATTCTGGAATACTTTTATTCCCGAATACGTATTCGAACATTTCGCAAATTAGTGCTAATCCATACACGGTAGACGATCAGCAAATGAAGTTAATTAAAGATAACGTCTTTGATTATTTTGGAGTTAGTGAAAAGGTTATGCAAGGAACGGCCAACTCGCAAGAATTAGACGCTTTCTTTAATTCAGCAATAGAGCCGTTCGCTATCGCTTTATCTGAAGCGATGAGCCGTGCAATTTATACAGAAAAAGAAAGATCTTTCGGTAACCACGTTTACGTAAACGCGAATCGATTACAGTATATGAGCCAATCAGAAAAAGTAACGGTTGCTAAAGAGTTAGGCGATAGAGGCATTCTTACTGTAAACGAAATAAGAGAACTGTTTAATTACGCTCCGTTAGCAGCTGGTGACGTAGCATTTATTAGAGGTGAATATAAGCCAGTAGATGAAAAAGTAGAATCATTAACAACTACTGAAGATGAGGAACAAGCGCGCAAATTTGAAAGCCGTAAATATGGAGATCAGAAAGTAATCGCGGTTGATTATGATGATTGCTTATTTCGAAAAGGTAAGCCAAATACTAAATTAATCGAACGATTGAAAAAAGAAAAAGACAATGGAACTATTTTAATACTTTGGACTTGTAGATCTGGCAAGAGCCTAGATTTTGCTATCGAATCATGCAAGAAACAAGGTTTAGTTTTTGATAAAGTCAACGAAAATACCGATGATACGATTAAACATTTTGGTAATGATTCTCGAAAAGTTAACGCTGATTTGTATTTAGACAATAAAGCGGAAAAAGTAATTTACGATGATTAATACTAAAGTAATTTGTGTTTATGGCCAAGCGCGCAGCGGTAAAACAACGTACGTTAAGAATCATATAAAAGACAATGATATCGTATTCGATTACGATGCTTTATTTAGTGCAATTTCTTTTAAAGAACAGCATACAACCGCTAGAGATTGCCAATTTAGAATGTTAATGGATTTTAGAAGAACGTTTTTATTAAATATGAAAAAATGCGGAGCTGATAATGCTTATGTAATCGTAGTTGATCCGGAGAAGATAAAAACTTATTTACCTTCGGATACTGAATACGTAAAAATGGAGGGTAAATTTTAATGGACGAAAAAGAATTTGAAAAGGTATTAAGAAAGATTGAGAACGGCAGAGAGTATCGTTCAATGATTTTAGAAGTTCGCGAATCTGATGAAAACGAAAGCGATGAAAAAATTGTTGAAGGATACGCTACCACTTTTAACGAGCCATATTATCTATATTCATTTGAAAGAGAAGATGGCGAAACAGTAACAGTTAATGAACAAGTAGATAGAAACGCTTTCGATGGAGCTGATATGTCTGACGTTATTTTTCAATACGACCATGAAGGGAGAGTATTTGCTCGTCTTTCAAATGGAACAATGGAATTAAGCGACGACGACCACGGCTTAAAAGTTAAAGCCAATTTAGGCGGTACAGAAATCGGAAGAAATTTATACGAAGAGATCCGAGGCGGTTATACGAATAAAATGTCTTTCGGATTTACAGTAGCGGAATCGGATATATTACCCGACGGGGATAACCAATATATTCGTACTATACGCCGTATCGGTAAATTGTTTGATGTAAGCGCGGTATCGTATCCACAAAATAATTTTACCGAAATTAGCGCTAGGAAAAATTGCGAAGGAGTTATCGCAAAAATTGAGGCGGAGCGTCTCGAGGTTGAAAAGCGCGAAATGGAAAAAGCGCGAAAGCTATGGGTTCTACAAGCGCGATTATCCAAGTTAAGAGAGGAGGCTTCTAATTAATGGAAGTAAAAGAAATGCAAATGCAAGATATCGTTACTCGCTCAAAAGAACTCGAAGAGGAAATTGCAAGAGGTGGAGTTGATATCGAAGCTCTCGAAAGTGAAGTAGAAGAGTTAGAAGCTCGCAAACTTGAAATCGAGAGCGCAAAAGAAGAACGCTCAAAAGAAATCAAAGAAGCGTTATTAAATTCCAAAGAAATTATTTCTAATGAAGATCTAAAGGAGGAAAAACAAAACATGGAATTAAAAGAATTAAGAAATACTAATGAATATATCCACGGTTACAGAATGTGGGTTCAATCTGGTTACAAAAACGATAAGGAATTACGTAAAGTATTAACAGAGAACGGCCAAGCTGGCGCAAACGATACTACATATCCAGTACCAGAATTTGTTGAAAGCAAAATTCGCACGGCGTGGGAAAACGACCAAATTATGAGCCGTGTTACAAAAACATATTTCAAAGGAAACGTTAAAGTTGGTTTTGAAATTTCCGGAACAGATGCTGTAATTCATGTCGAAGGAACAGGAGCAATCGAAGAAGAAAAGTTAGCATTAGGAACAGTTACATTAGTACCAGAATCAATTAAGAAGATGCTAAAAATTAGCGATGAATTATATGATTTATCAGATCAAGCTTTTTTGGATTATGTATACGATGAATTAGCATATCGAATTGTTAAAAAAGCTGCTTCTATCGTTATTGATAAAGTTAATCAAGCTCCAACAGCATCTACTGCTACAGCAGCAGCTGTTAATGAATTACGTAGCGAACTCGGAGCAGGTACTATCGTAAGCGCTGAAGCACTTCTAAGCGATGAGGCAGAAGATATCGTAGTAATTATGAATCGTGGGACTTGGGGAACATTACGCGCTCTACAATTAACAAGCGGTACTAATGTAGGCGATGTATTTGATGGTAAAGAAGTATTATTTACTTCTGCTTTACCTGCTTATGATGATATTACAAGTTCAGATGATGTATATATGATTGTTGGAGATCTAAAAGCAATCCAAGCGAACTTCCCTAACGGAGACGAAGTTAAATTTAAATTCGATGATCTAAGCGAAGCAGAAGCGGATTTAATTAAAATCGTCGGTCGTATGTTCGCTGGAATCGGAATTACCGAGCCTAACAAATTAACTCGCGTTAAACAACCTGCTTAATTATGCGTATCAAATTAAATAAAGCGGTACATGTATACGCGCTTCCTTGCGAAATCGAAGTAACTGAAGCAGAGGCACATAGATTAATCATGCTCGGTTGTGCTGAAGTTAAACAAGTAGTTAAAGAGATTCGTAAAGAAGAAATTAAAAAAGAAACAAAGAAAGCCGGTAAATAACCGGCTTTCTTATTTGGAGGTAATATGGATAATTTATTAGATAAAGTTAAATTGTCGTTACGCGTCGTGACTGATGATTTCGACGATGAAATTAATACTTTAATTTTATCGGCAAAAAAAGATTTAGGGATTGCGGGCGTTATATTACCGTCCGAAATTGACTCAATTGTTACGTTGGCGATAATCACATATTGCAAAATGAATTTTGGCTCGCCTGACGAATATGATCGTTTAAAGCGTTCGTATGATGAGCAAAAAGCTCAATTAAGCATGGCATCAGGATATACCGATTGGGGTAAAGTAGATGGATAGAAGTAATGTAATCTATTTGTTCCAAAGACAATATACCGAAAACGAATACGGAATACTAACTCCGGTTGAAGTTCGCAAAAAAGTATATTGCCAAGTAGATTCAGTAACCTCTGCTGAATGGTTCGAAGGTGGCCGAAACGGTTTAAATCCAGAATATCGCTTTACTATGTTTAAAGGTGATTATTCAGGCGAAGAAATCGCAGAGTATAACGGAAATAGGTATTCGATATATCGTACGTATATTGGTCGTAATGAAACGATCGAATTGTATACCGAAAAGAATAAAGGTACTAGCGATGGCGAAACAAACAATTAAACCAAATGATTTTAGTAAAGCAATCAATAATATTTTAGAGCAATATGGAGACGAAGTAAGAGTAACGATTGAAGATATTATTACTGACGCAGCTAAAGAAGCGACTAGTGAATTACGAAAAAAATCTACTGGCGAATTTAAAGATGTAACTGGTAAATATCGGAAATCATGGACTAAAAAAATCAATAAATCAAATGTAAGCGTTGAAGCGGTGGTTTATTCTAGAGATCAGTATAGATTAACTCATTTACTAGAATTTGGTCATGCATTAAAAAGAGGCGGTAGAACAATAGGAAAAGGAAAAGTACAAGCGTTTCCTCATATTTCAGATGTTAATGAAATGGTAATTAACAAAGTCGAAACGGAGTTGAAAAAGAAGCTATGACGATAAATGAAATTCGAAATATATTAGATGAAATCGGGTTATCATATACATATTATTTCTTTCCTGAAGATGATATTAATAATCCGGTACCTAATTTGCCGTATTTCGTTTACTATTTTCCAAATAACGAAGATTTTAGCGGCGATAATATCAACTATGTAAAAATTAGTGCAATGAATATAGAATTGTACACTTCAAAAAAAGATTATCAAATCGAAAATCAAGTCGAAGCCGTATTAACAAAATACGGTTTTTATTATTCCAAAATCGAAACATATCTTGAAAGCGAGCATATGTACGAGGTTTTGTATGAAATGGAGGTTTTATTAAACTATGAATAAAATTAAATATGGATTATCCAATGTTTATTATTCTGTGATCACAATGGGTGAAGGTGATACTATCACATATGGTACTCCGGTAGCTTGGAAAGGTGCTGTAAATTTGAATTTAACAGCATCTGGTGAAGAGAATACTATGTATGCTGATAATATGCCATATTTCCAAGTAACAGCCAACAACGGTTACTCTGGCACATTAGAAAGTGCATTAGTACCAGAATCATTTAAAACAGATGTATTAGGTGAAATTGCTGGTGAAGATGGTGTAGTTGTCGAGAAATCAAATGTAATCGCTAAGCAATTTGCATTAATGTTTCAATTTGAAGGCGATGAAACAGCTACTAGACACGTACTATATAACTGTACATGCGGCCGACCAGATCTAGCAAGCCAAACAAAAGAAGCTACTATTACTCCGGTTACGGAAACATTAAATATTACTGCTATTCCAAGACCGAACGATTATATAACTAAAGGTAAAATTAGCGATTCTACTAAAGAAAAATATCAAAATTGGTTTACCGCCGTTCAATTCCCACAATAATGGAAAAACTAATTGAAATAGACAATAAAAAAGTACCTTTTAAAGCAACCGGCGGGACGCTTCGAAGATATCGTTCAAAATTCGGTAGAGATATGATAGCGGATATGGACGCGTTATTAAAGAATTATAAAAAGAATAAAGAAGAAGGCGGTAACCTTGAGAGAGCGAATCTTGAGATCTTCGAAAATGTGGCTTATATCATGGCTAAACAAGCCGATAGTTCTGTACCAGATGATCCAGACGAATGGTTAGATGAATTTAATATGTTTTCGATCTGGGTTATATTGCCACAAATTATAGATTTATGGCAAACGCAGCAATTGCCTTTGGCTGAATTAAAAAAAAAGTAAATAAAGGCACAACTGATAGGCCTATGACGGACGGTTTATATATGCTTAGATGGTTCGAATTAGGCCTATCAATTTATGATATCGACGAACTTGATATGGGTATGATAATGGATATGATTATTGAAAAATCAAATGATAGTTATGATTATCCGTTGATTGCGACTCAAAGTGATTTCGATAATTTCTAAAGGAGGTAAAAACAATGGCAAACAATCGGATTAAAGGTATTACGATTGAAATAGATGGTAATACCGTTAAATTAGAAGATAGTTTAAAAGATGTAAACGATTCTCTAAGCAAATCACAAAAAGAATTAAAAGATGTTAATAAACTACTTAAATTAGATCCGAAGAATACGGAACTTTTAAAGCAAAAAACCGATTTATTAAATAAAGCCATTGATGATACAGATAAAAAATTACAAGCTGAAAAAAAGGCTTTAGAAAAATTAGAAAATAGCGCTGATAATTCTAAAACAATCGAACAACAAAAAGCGTTAAAAAGAGAAATTGAAGCGACTGAACAATCTTTAAAAGCATATAAGCAAGAATTAAAAGATGTACCAAATAATTTAACTAAATTAGCCGATGCAACTGGTAAATTATCTGAAAAGACTAAGTTGTTATCGACAACAGCAACTGCTGGTTTAGCAGCTATGGCAGGAATGGCAGCTAAAGCTGGCGCAATGGCAGACGATGTAAACACAATGGCCAAGCAATCAGGATTTTCGACAGAAGAAATCCAAAAATGGCAATACGCAAGCGATCGAATTGATGTAAGCGTAGATACTATCGTCGCAGCTGGCGCAAAATTAACTCGAAATATGGCGTCAACAAGTAGTAGTGTAACCGAAGCATTTGATCGATTAGGAGTAAGCGTTACAGATAATACCGGTAAGATTAGGCCGACACAAGAAGTTTTTTATGAAGTAATTGAGGCTTTAGGTAATATTCCAGATGAAACAGAGCGAGATATTGTGGCGATGGAATTATTCGGAAAAAGTGCGAACTCGTTAGCCGGTATAGTTGATGATGGTGGCGAATCATTACGTGTATTAGGCCAAGAGGCAGTAGATGCTGGATTAATCCTTAGTCAAGATGCGCTAGATGGCGCTAATGCATTTAACGATGGTTTAGATAAGGTTAAAGCGCAAGCACAACAAACTTTTTATGTAGTCGGCGCTCAAATTGCCGAAACATTATTACCAATAATGGAAGAACTAGTTAAAAAGATTGGCGAAATCGTTGAATGGATCGCTTCAGTTGATAGCGATACGATTAAACTTGTAGGAACTATACTCTTAGTAACTGCTAGTTTATCTGGTGTATTAAAGGCTATTAGCGGTGTATTTGGCGCGCTTAATACTATTAATTCGTTTTTACCAACGCTAACTTCAGGAATAAATACCATTACTGGCGCTACTGTATCCGGCGTTGGTACAGCATCTGGTGCTATTTCTAGTTTAACGGCTGCTACTGGTGGTTGGGCTGTAGCGTTATTAGCTTTAATTCCAATCATTTATAAAGTGGTTGAAGCAATTTCAAATATGCAAGATGCGGAAGCAAAAGCGCAGCATCAAGAAATGCTTAATAAATATCAAAAGAAATTGCAAGCTGGAGAAGAGTTTTATTACAATCCGAAAGATTATATTGGCGTTTACAATGGAAACGGCGGATTTGATTATTACGCTAAATCTAATTCTGCGCCAAGCCATCATTTAGCTGATTGGGAAGATGAATATGGTACGACAAATAATTATAACTTTGATGTAAATGTTCAAAACGTAAATGATTTGCAAACGTTAATTGATATGAGTAACCAAGCTCAATTATTGAATCGAATGGGAGGTAGTAACT
>JAGBLL010000079.1 GCA_017635465.1 Bacilli bacterium | reverse complement strand
TTAATAGAGTGGTTTTACCACAACCAGAAAATCCAATAATTGCGTGCAAAGAACCTTCATTAAAACTATAACTAAAACCATCAAGAGCAATGGTTTCTTGCCCTTTTTTATTATTATAAATAACTTTTAAATTTTCGATTGTTAATTTTGGCATAAGTTAGATTTTGAAAGTGAATATGTTTTTTCCAACCATAATATTCCTTTTATATATTTTATTATATAAAGAAATAGTTATTTCAAATTCTTTAGATGAATTTATTTCACATTCAACATTTTTGTCTTTTATTTTGGAACTAACATAGATGTTTTTATTAATATAAAAGCCTTTAAAGGAACAGCCTTCTTCTTTCCATTTTTTTGGTATGGCGGGGAATAATCTCAAAATATCATGATGATATTGCATAAGCATTTCTTGAACTGCATCATTAAACATTCCATTGGCCTCTAAAGTAAAAGGACGATAATCAAAATTACTATATCCTTTCTTCTTATAGTCTCCATTTAAATGGAAACCATTATCACTAACAAAAGCATCTAAAAAATAATTTAAATATTTAATCGCCTCTTCACCATTATTGGAACACGCAAATAAGGACGCCATCCAAGTAAAAGTAAATCCAACCCACTCAGAAGTGCCATATTTTTCAATGTTATTTATCGTTTGCTTCATTAAATGATAGTCACTTTTATTAAGCGAATCTAAATATTGAAGAGGGAATATATTCATACAATGTGACAAATGGCGGTGTGATTGATTTAATGAGAAAGATTCAGAAAGCAAATATCCTTCTTCACCTCTCGATTCTAAAGCCAAATTAGTTAAAACGTTTTTTATTTCTTCAGCGTCTTCTCTATTTTCTTCTAATCTATCAATATATCTAATTAAAAAATCTCTAATTAAAGAAATGTCATATGTGCTATTTTTGAGCCATGCAGAATAGTAATTATTATTAATTTCTGGAGAAATGGATATGACCAATTCATATTTATCATTTTTCTTTTTTAGAAAATTATTTTTTAAGGTGACAAATGTTTTTTTAAAAATTGGTAATAAATAATTGTTTAAAAAATGTTGATCAAAAGTATGTTCATACCATTTATTCAAGATAATAACCATCCATATTGAACTCGCAATTGAATAGGTATATTGGACCCATCCTCCCATAACTCGCCCATTTAAATCCGCTGCTCCCGGAATTAAAAACACATCTTCTTGTTCAAAAAAGTTATTAGACGCTAAAGAAATAGTTTCATAATTTTTAATAAAATATTCTATTAATGGATATATCTCATTATATTTTCCAGATCGAAATGCCCAATTATACGTTCCTTGAACATTTAAATCAAAATGATAATCTCCTTTCCATGGAGGAAGTTTATCATTTGCAGCGGTCCACACACCTTGAAGTGGCATAGGAGGGTAGCCTTTTCTGGAGCCAGAACCAAATAGATACTGCATAAAATAGTATTGGTCTTGAATGTTTTGATATGTTTTAGGAAGTTCTATTGAAGTAATATTGAAATAATCTTTCCACCACTTTTTATGCCTGATGAATTCACTATCAAACCCTTGTTTTAACGCTTCTTCAATTTTAATTATCACTTCTTTTTCTTTTTTAGATGAGTAACTAGGAATAATTGAAAATACCGCTATTTTGCAATCACCACAGACTATTGATTTAATAACAACTGAATAAAATCCATCACTTATCGGTTGGCGATAAATAATCAAATTGTCTTTATTGATAATTTCTCCTTTTTCATATCCTAATAAAGATAATCCGTCTTTATCTACTTTGTTATTAAAAGAAGGGGGGACAAAATCAAAATCAATTTCTTTTGGAAACCTAATATATCCTAAAAAATTAATGGCGCTAAAGAAACAGTCTATTTGTTTGTTATCAATTAATTTTACTCCGCCAATTGCGCGATTCAAATCAAGATAGAAGTTCTCTCTTATATTTTGATTACAGCTAAAAACAATTTTTCCGGATGGTATTTTTGTCGGGAATGGATCCTTTTCATAAAAATTTCCAAATCGTTCTTGTAACTCAGCGTTATATTCCTCACCACTTTCAATAAGAGAAAGCATTTTTTTAAAAGTAAAAGATCCTTCATTAATTGCAACATTTGTTCTTAAATCCCACAATAAAGAGCAATCTAAATTAAGAGTGATTTGGTTTTCATTACCAAATAAAAGTCCGCCTAGATATCCATTTCCTAAAGGAATAGCTTCATTCCACTCTTTAATAATTTTCTTATTAAAATTCATAGATTAATATACTTTACTGATTAACGCAATTGGAGCCCAATTCATATAATATGGTGGCTTTTTCGTATATTCTTTACCATTTCCATAAAAATCTAAAATCTCTTCTTCCAATTCAGGAATCGATTCTATTTCAGAATTAAGGTATTTAGTTAATCTTTCTTTGCAATGAATGATTCTTTGTTTTAAGCCTCCAATTCTTATATCATGAGTCTCAAAACCATTTGGTTTACATTCTTTAAACCACATCGTTTTAAATTTTTCATAGAAGACATTAATTTTTTCTAAAACAATATCGTAGTCACTTAATATCCCTTTGAGCTTTTCTTTATTGCTTGCTTTATATAAATCTCTCGTTCTTTTCCCTAAATCATATTTATATGACAATAGGTCAGAATGCGCTGCTGCCATTTCAAATAAATAACCGAAATTCTTGCTATCTTTAGCGTGTTTTAAAAGTAATTTAGTGTGATTATTATATTCACTAGTTACACCATCTTTAACAGTCGAATCTAAATGCCCAAGGAATGGATCATTATATAACATTTGCTTACAAACGCTTCCTAAAATACATTTATTACCACCGACATCGTTCAAAATATCAAAATCCATCATATCGTCATAATTTTCATTAACGATTTCTTTGAATTCTTTTTTGATTTTATCGACATTTGTTTCACCATCATAAATCTTTTTAAGCATAAATAATGATGGAAGAACAGAATAATATGAGCATTCTTTCCCGTTATCACCCCAAAGAGTCATTAATATATTTTTTAATCCACATTCTCTAGCAGCTTCCATAGCGGGCACCATTGTTTCTAGCACGAACTTATTGCCGCTAGCAAATCCACCCCATGTCCATCCTCCACCAGCAAACCAAACGTTATCACCAGCTAAAAGATGGGCTTTCATCATCTTTTTAAAATATTCTTTATCAGTGTTGTAATAATCCCAGTAAACTAATCCTAAATCCTTAGGAATTAATTTGATTGTTTCTTCAGGCAAAGTGGGATTTTCCGGATAATATTGGCCATTATTTGCGAGCCTAAAAAACATATCAGACCACATGAGCGGTTTAAAATGATATTTTTCACATAAATCCATAACCTTATGTAGGTGTTTTGAAAGAATTTCTACGCGATTTTGATATCCATGAAGTTCTAAATATTTGCCTAATCCTAACATATAGGCCTCATCCATTCCGATATGAATGAATTCACTATTAAAACATTCTCTTAATGATTTAAACATGTTTTCGATAAAGTTATATGTTTTAGGATCATCTACTAAAAGGATATTTTCATAATCGATAATTTCTTTATATGGTGCCCATCTAAGCGCGTTTTCTAGATGTGCTAAGGTTTGAATACAAGGCACAGTTTCCATACCGATAGATTCACAATAAGAAACAATTTCTTTTAATTCAGCTTTTGAATATCTCCCACGAAGGTAGCCAAAATAAGGTTCTCCGCTGACTTCATAAACATCTTCCATATATAGTTGGAGCATGTTATAACCCATCTTTTTTAAAATGGAAGCAAAGTTTTTCACTTCTTCTACTTTCATTACACCATTACGAGACATATCAAGCATCGCACCAAAATATTCTTTTTTCATATTGTCAATCTCCTTGCTTTTATTATACGCAAAGGATTGCCATGAAATGAATCATAGCAACCCTTTTTATTATTTTTGTGATGAGCAAGTATACTATTCTGCGATTAATGCAGGTCTTTCATTTGTTACTCTAATATCAGAAATATAAATATTTGCCCATGATCCGTAATTGTCGTTATATGCGCGAAGTTCGAATCCACCTTCTCTTAATTCGGAGATTGGGAAACTGAATTCAACCCATTGTTCATAATAGATTTGTCCGGCTCCACCGCCATTGAAGTAGTACATATCGCCAGCTTCTTCATTAAGATAAATGTGATGATAATCATTTGCGCCTTTGTGTTCAAGCCACATTTTCACAACAACATATTGATAACCAGAGAGAGAAGAGAAAGCATTTTTATAAGATGTGAGTCTAATTCTTGGATTATCGTCCATAGTGCGGACTTTTAAGACACCTTGTTCACCTTCATAATTATCAAGCCAAACAGGATCTTCTGCTCTATCAGATGGTCTATCACCATATGTGATATTGGCTAAAGCAGCTTTGGAATTAAATGATTCAACTTCATCTGCTCTTGTCACTAATGGTGGGCGAGTAGTCACCACTCTAACATCAGAGACATAAATATTTGCCCATGATCCGTAATTATCGTTATAGATACGGACTTCAAATCCACCCTCTCTTAACTCAGAGATTGGGAAACTATAATCAACCCATTGTTCATAATAGATTTGTCCGGCTCCACCGCCATTGAAGTAGTACATATCGCCAGCTTCTTCATTAAGATAAATGTGGTGAAGGTCGTTTGTACCTTTGTGTTCAAGCCACATTCTAACAACGACATATTGATAACCAGAATAAGCATCGAATTCATTGGCGTAAGAGGTGACTCTAATTCTTGGATTATCGTCCATAGTGCGGACTTTTAAGACACCTTGTTCACCTTCATAATTATCAAGCCAAACAGGATCTTCTGCTCTATCAGATGGTCTATCACCATAAGTAACATTCATCAAATCAACTTCTTCATCAAAATCAATGACTTCATCAGGTTTTGCTGGATCAGTTGGTAACATTTCCACTCTAATATCAGCGACATAGATATTGGCCCAACTACCATAAGGTTCGCAATAGAATCTAAGAGCGGGTTTTTCAGCTTCGGTTAATCTAGCGATTGGGAAGGAAAGTTCAACCCATTCACCATAAACGAGTTGACCTAAAGAACCACCATCATCTCTATATGATTCACCTTCAACATTATTCATCCAAATGTGATGGATACTTGGTTTTTCGCCTTTATCTACAAACATTTTGAAGATAATTTTGTCATAAGCACTTAAAGCTTCTTTGTCATTGACGAATCCTTCTAATTGAATCATTGGGTTATCATCGCAAGTATGGAGTTTTAAGACACCATATTCGTTTTCAAATGTTTCTAACCAACTAAATTCATTTCTTCCGTCTGCTACTCTTGCGCCAAACGAAATGAGATCAATATTGGATTCTCTGTTAAATCCATTGACTTCATCAGTTCTTACATCAACTGGAGGAAGTCCTTTTGTTACTCTAACATCAGAAACATAAATATCTGCCCATCTTTCAAAATGTTCATTATAGAAACTAATGTATGGAGCATCAACTTCAGTTAATCTAGCAATTGGGAATCCATATTCAACCCATTTTCCGTAAACAAGTTTTCCTAAACCACTGCCATTGTCATAATAAGATTCGCCGACTTCAGCAGCATTCATCCACATATGGTGATAACTTGGTTTTTCACCTAAATCAATAAACATTATGAATACGACATAACTATAGTCGGCATAATCGGCCTTTTCATGAGCCATTTCATTGATTCTGAAACGGCTTTGATCATCCATGGTATGGAGTTTTAAGACACCTGTTTCACCTTCATAAGATTCTAACCAAGTAAGTTCATTTCTTCCGGCTGGTCTACCACCATCATCAACGAGGTTCATATCGCTCTTTTCATCAAAGTCGATAACTTCATTTTCTCTAATGACATCGACAACTTCAGTAACTGTAAATTCAGCTGTCTTAGTAACAACATTTCCAGCTTCATCGGAAACGGTAACTCTAATGAGATATTGTCCAGCAACTGATGGAGTGAATTTTCCATTAGTAATTGTCACTTCTGTTTCGCTTCCGCCTTCGCCAAGTAAATATAATTTCATATCAATGGTTGGCGTACCAATAAAGTTTTTAGTAGTAACTTCTGGCAAGGTGTATTCTTCACCAACAGTTCCGGTAGCTGGGGAAGCAATGCTTACTTGAGCTACTTTTTCAACACTAATATCAGCGATATAAAGTGAACTTTCTTTAGCTTCATAAGTATAAAGGAAGATATTTGGATAAATATCATTAGCGGTATTTAATAATGCGCTAGCTTCAAACTTATAATCATGCCATTCATCATAAACGATTTGAGAAACTGAACCATCAAGATCATAATAAGATTTTTGGCTGGTTTCAGAATTCATGTGCATATGATGGACACGTTTATCTGATGGAATGAACATTCTAAAGATAACATTATCATATTCGGCATAATGTGATTTCTCATGAGCCATTTGATTAAGAATGATAGTTGTGCAGTCATCAGATGTTGTAACTTTTAAAACACCTTCTTCATTTTCAAATTCATCAAGAATTTCAAAAGTATACGCCGCATCTCTGGCTGGATTCTTTCTAACACAAGTTTCATCTTCATCATTAAAATCAATAACTTCTTCAGGAGCTGCAGGATCTTTTTCGGCTTTAACCACAAAGGCTTTGGTTTCTCTTCCGATATTTCCAGAAGCATCTTTGGCGGTGGCTCTAACTTCGTAATTACCGGCTTCAGTTGGTGTAAATTGATTGTTTTCAACTGTGATTTCTTTTTCGCCAGTTCCAGTTAAAAAGACTTTGACATTTAATTCACAATCCCCCGAAACATCTTCGTAAGTGACTGTTGGTAATTTATAGGCAACGCCTATATAACCAGTTTTAACTTTTCCAATAGTAACAGTTGGAGCGGTTGTGTCGTTAACCGTCAAGGTAATTGTACGGCTAGCAGATTTGCCATCACTAAATGCAACTTTAGCAGTAATAGTAAATACTCCAGTTTTACTTGCTACAAAGCTGTTTTTATTAACAGCAACTGCTTGACCAGATTCATCAGTAGCACTATATACTACTTGATAATCTTTTCCATTGGTATCCGTTGCAATGTTTGGCAAAGAATACGTGCTGCCAAGTTCCACAGTAGCTGTTATATTATCAAAGTCAACCAATGTGACTGAGTCAACAACAGAAGTGGATTCTTGTGTTGTTCCGCTTTTATTATTGTTACCAGCACATCCTGCTAATGTAACAGTGGCCATTGCGAGAACAACTGCAGAAATTGTTGTAATAATACTTCTCTTTTTCATAGGATTCTCCTTTCTTGAGTATTATCGTATATAACTACATAGCAAAGATTTCTGCGATGTAGAAAACACCAAAATTAACATAATCGGTGGAATTACCGACGATATATGATGTATTAATATTGTCTAAGAATGATTTAATGGGGAATTTTAATACTATCCAACTATCTAGTTGATAATATCCTTCATAATCAACAGAAACTGCTCTATCGTTAAGACTGAACCATCTTAAGCTATTAACACCACTCTTTAGATAGGTTCTCATAACAAGATAATCGCAACCTTCATAGCTATTGACATTATTATCTCTAGGAGTAAATGTGAAAGATGGCCAGTCACGATTGATGACAACTTTTGCGGCGCCATATTCGCCTTCAAATGAATCGACGTAATCGATTGATTCAATAACTCCACGTGCTTTTAAGCGATTAATATCATTAGCGTCGTCTAAATTGACAATATCCACAGAATGTGCAGGTTTTACAAAGAATTTAATGGTTTTCTTATATATAAAATCGCCCACTATTGCTTGATAAACAATCTTATAATCGCCACCATCATCCGCGACAAAATGACCATTTTCTGCATTGATAATCATGTCGCCATGATAAACAGTATATGTAACTGTTCCACCATCAATAGAGGCATTAGGAACAAAGACAGTTTCTCCTTCATTGGGAACACCAATATTGTTATTAGTGATGATAATTTCTTTAAAATCTGGTTTAATTTTTAAACTTACATCATCTAAATAATAAACAGGTGCGTCTTCTAAATTTCTTGATTTAACATTGTCAAATTCAAGGTATAAACCTCTAACAATATGACTTCCATCTGGAATAAACAATTCTTCAAGGTCGATAAAATATGTAATCTTATTCCAACCTTGATTAAGGTAATATTCCATTCCTCCATCTATTGATACGCCCTGCTCTAGTCCATTAAATGCAGTGACTACTCCAACGTTCATGGTTTTAGTTTCGTTTTGAGCGTTGTAAATCCATAAACTCATAGAATATAGGTAGTCTAAATCACTGTAGTTATATTCGTATTTTTCACTTGTAAGTTCGAAATAAAGGAGTGGTTTTGTGTCAAAGGCATAAGAGCCTAAAGGTTGTATTTTGGCAGACATTTCACCACTTTTAACGAATTCTTTATTTTCATTAACGCTGACTTTGCCAAAATAGTTTTGTAATCTTAATAATTGGAAATCAGGTTCGAATTCTTCAAAATCAATAAAATCAACAACATTAGGATCAGATGGCTTTTTATTCTCTTCAGAAGAGGATTGTTTATTGCAACTTGTCAAAAATAATGCTGTGGTTGTAACAAATAACAATGTGTTTGTTAAAAATCTATTATTTTTCATCGCCTTTCCCCTCCTTATTTTCCATAGACAACTGAATCAGATAGATAAATTGTTCTAGCTGGTTGTCCATTACCTTCACCTAAATAAACGGAAAGATATTCGATGTTTCCAGAAATCGACCAATCTTTTTCTTCGAAGGTAATCTCAATGTTGTTCATACCTTTTTTCAAATTCACATTAGCGAGGTCAAAATAAACGGGGTTATTCATGTATTTTGCAGCGAAAATGCACTTCAAATTATCTTCTCCTTGATAGTATAGATGGAAGACAACTTTAGAAGACGCTTCGCCAATTCCATTTAATAATGAACCTTTTAATCTAAATGCTTGTTCAGAATTGCTATTTGATTGAGGAACATCAACTTGCATTAATTTACCAGTAAGAGATTCATCAACTGTATTAGCATTAATTAATGTTGCGGTTGGGGTAACTGTTTCTTTAGTGAAATCAGAAGTACTGGCATTAGAAACATTATTAACTAAAACTTTACCGCCGATATATTGTGAATAATCATAAGATTTGCCATCTTTAGTTGCGGTTAAATTGAAGTAGTTTTTATCATTATCTAATTAAACTTCTGCAGTAAATTTGTTATATCCACCAATATTCTTTTCTGGTGATAAAGTAATATTATTGGCCTTTATTTCTGTGCCAGTTGGAGCGAGAATAGTAAAGACATAATTACCATATGAATCATCATAATAATCAACGATAGAAGTTAATGTATTTTGATTTATTTTTGCCAAATCAAATAACACCTTCCTAGCTTCATAGAATGTATCATTTTTCGCAGTTACTCTTGTTCCATAATATAAAGATGATCTAAGAAGGGAAAACATTTTATCAATAGAAACATCAACTTCTTCTCCAAGCGCAGTTTTTAGATCTTTATAATTATTTTTCAAGGCGTAAAGAAGTTCATATTCTTCAAGCCCATCTCTAATTGCTTCTATGCGCAAAGAAGGAAGAGGACCATCGATTCCATATTTGGCTCCAGGATATAACAACCATCCGTCTCCATTAACTCTAGGGAAACGAGATGCACTACCAGAATAGTAATCTTCAATATCGTTATATTTTGAGCCGTCATATTCCGCATAAACCGTCGTGGCCCAATATAAACTTCCAACGACATCGTATTCCGCTTTCATCCAAGGTTCTAATCGAGCGGAAAGAAGAGTATCTTCAATATGATAAGTTGGATAAGGTGCTTTTGGATCAATACATCCATACCACCATTTTTCTTTTTGGGAATCATAATTGGCTCTTGAATATTCCGCATCATAGTGATTGAATTCTGGACACCAAGTATCAACCCAAGGTGCATAATCAAGGTCATACCAAGATGTGATGACATTCGGTACATCTCTTAATGAAGCTATGACTTCATCTTTGTTAGCAGCCGTGATTGAGGTATCGGCAGCTAAAGTATCTGCTAAAGATTTAATAACTCCACGATATCTCGTAGACATGGTTTGAGTGGCAGGAAGTCCGCCAGGGCCCCAGAATTGTGGCTCATCAACATAGTTATTATAAAATGTTAATTTTTTCATCATGTTATAACCGGTTTCGAAAGATTTTTTAGCAAAAGCGGTTAAATATGATCTTAAAGAGCTACCATCAAAGCCAACATCAGCAGCTTTCCTACAGGGAATAGAAACTGTTGAACATTTTGGATTTTGCATGTGATCATAAGCTAAATCAACGTATTCATCGATTTCTTTTTTGCTATGGGAATTATCTAAAATTAGATCGCTTCCACAAAGGCGATATTCATATAAGAAACGAGAATATTTATCGTGCATTTCTTGAGTTGTATCAAGTTCACCTCTTGATTGGAACCAACGTGTTAAAAATTGGCTCTTAGCGTGGTTTACTTCACTGACAACAAGATTTTCCACTACAAGAGTGATGGGTATAGAATAGCTATTACCATCAACGGTTATTTTTGCTGAACCAGTATATGTTCCTTCTTTTTGACCGAGAGGAACATTAAATCTGAAATATAATCCTTGATTACATCCCGCTTCGACATAATTCTCTTTAGCTTTCACTATTCCATCATAAGGGATAAGAGCGTCTGGATAGCGGCCAGTAGGCATTTCAGTTCTATCGAAATTATTTGTTAATTCCAAATATTTCTCATGGAATATATCTATATTTTCTTTCTTAAAAATATCTCCATTTTGACTTTTCAATTCGGAATATTCGATTTCATAAAAAGCTCTTGCTCCTTTTGAAGTAAGGATAATGTGTTGCGATTCATATTCACCTTTGGCAGCGACAATATTAATCGATGCATCGGTGCGGATATTGTCATAAATGCCATGAACATCTTGCAAAATCTTTTCTGTTGCTGGTGCCCCCCAAATATCAACTGGACCTAAATTATTGTTACCAGATCCATTAGAAGCACAAGAAACTAATCCCGCAATAAATCCAATAGACAAAAGAAAGCTGTTAATTTTTTTCATATTGTTCACCCCTATGAAGAAAGACCGGCATCTCTAAGAGCTTTTGCCCATCTTGCATCTGTCCAATAATCTATTGTTTCTTGCATAAAATCATCAGGTGTTTTGCTATTTCCATTCGCGGAGAATGTTTCGAAATAATTGGTTTTAATGAATGGTTTTAAACCAGAGTAGTTATATAAAGCAAAACCAGACTCGCTTGGAAGAGTATATATGGAAAATTTGCCGTTATTAAAGTAATCAATTCTTGATTGTTGAATCGGACTTAAAGAGTTATATAATTCCATATTTTTTTCTTTGACATTGTAATCAAATGGTAATGAGTTACCACCAGTTGCTTTAATATATGTTTCTAAAGCAATATCAGTAGCCATAAAACGTAAGAAATCGATTGCGACTTCCTTTCCTTCTGCGTGACTTGGAATAATTGCTTGATGGTTAGGACCAATAGATTGAACTATTCCTCTAGCAGAAGTAATTTCTTCAATAACTTCATTATCTAAATAACCAGTTGTTGATTCAAAATCGATGAGTTCACCATTACCATCAACATAATCAATTAATTTAGAAAGTTCTGTATCAGTAATGCCGAGTTTTTCTCCAAGTTTGCTAATAATTGGAGTCCTCATTGTTTTAAAAGTATCCATGTTTTGAATATCTTTTGAGAGCTCTCTCATTTCATTTTCAAACCAGTCACCATTAGTGTGGAAAACACCATTTCCTTGGAGGAATAAGAGTTGACTTTGCATATATTCATATCTAAATGTTTCAGGAGCTAAATAGCCGTTACTATATTTCAAAATGCTATCAAATACTTCTAAAGCATATTTTCTGCCTTGTTGATTGAAGATGTTTTTTGAATAACGGTTATTATCCACTCCGTTATAGAAATTATTGTAGCCTTCAACACCTTCATATTGTGACCACCAAAGCGGGAATAAATATTCAAAATATTCCACGGCGTCATAACTTTGAAGGAAAGAATATCCTTTGTTATATTTGCCTTCGCTATTGCCTTTATAGCCCATAATGGTGGCACAAGCTTGCACAAGTTCATTAGTGGTGTTAGGAACCTTAATTCCTAGGCTATTTAAAATGGTTTCGTTATAAATGATTCCGCCCATTCCTCCGGCCCAAGAAACACAATAATATGATTCTTTTGTAGGATTTTTGGGATCGATATATCTATTTGATAAGTTGTAGCTTTGATTAACTTTATCTCTCCATAAAACATCTTCACCTGGGACTTTTTGATTATAAACTGGCTCAGTTAGTTCTACTAAAGAACCAGAAGAACCAAAATATTCTCTGGCACCTGGAGAAAACATCAAGTCAATGGTATTTCTTGTTCCCATACTCAATCTACTTGTAGCATAAGAATAAACATCATTAACAACTGGCGATAATACTTCCAAATTGGGGTATTTTTCTTTAACCCAACTTTGTTCTTTGAAAACTTCAATCATATTGGTCAGCCATTCTGTTCCATATCCGCCGTTCCAAATATAGATTTCAAGGGTTTCTGGTGTATCTTTTACTCGATTACCTTTACAGCCAGCTAACGCTCCAACGGACATGAGAGCAGCGGCTAATACCAAAAATTTTGTCTTTTTCATGATAATACCTCCTATATTTATCCTTTAAGTCCTCCGACTGATAGATTCTTCATTAAAGAATCAGAAAATGTTGCAAATAATATAATGATAGGAATAATAGATATTCCTAAAGCAGCAAAATATTGTGGATAATCTCCAGTTCTTTTTAAATGAACTTGCACGTTATAAATACCTGAAGCAATGGTTGGATAATCAGGTAAGAAGAGTAAAGGAGTTGTATAATCGTTCCACGCCCCAATAAAGGCAATAATTCCTAAAGTTAATAAGGCTGGGAAAATTTGTGGAAGCATGATTTTAAAGAAGGCAGTAAAATGGCCACCGCCATCAACAAATACAGCTTCCGCGTAATTCCAAGAAATATTTTTAAAGAATCCATAAAGGACTAAGAAATTAAAACCAAAACCACCTAAACTAGTCAATATTGGGTATAAAGGAGTGTTATAAATACCGATATCATAGGTAAGTTTAAACATCGCACCAGTAGATCCGATAATGGGGATGGTCATTGTAACAATGGCAATACCATATAAAAAACCGCGTAATTTAAATTTGTATTTAGCTAAACAATAAGCGGTCAGAGAACTTGCCAACAATCCACCAAGAGTTAAAACCATTGAATACCACAAACTATTAAGAAGCATAGTTGGGAAATATACATAATCGCCTTTACTGTCGATTATTTTCATCTCTGAAAAAACTTCCACCCAATTACTAAATCTCCAACCTTGCGGGAAATTAAATATATTTCCATCAATTGAGTCGGCTAGATATTCTGTTGGGGTTTTAAGAGAATTGACAAATAAGAATAAGAATGGTGCTAATAAAGATAAAGCGTAAATAAAGAACAAAACGAAAACCGCAGCAAAAAGGGCTCTTCCTTTAATGGATCGAGGAGTTAATAATCTACGACGAGGGATGTCATTAAATCTTGGCTTCAACATAACTAACCTCTAATACTCCACTACAGCAACTTTATCCATTAACCAACGGACAAATAAAATAATTGGGACACCGATAATGGTGAAAACAAGACCGGTGGCGGAAACGATGTTATATGAATTAAGAGCGTCACCATAAACTTGTTTAAATATCCAGAAAGATATGGTCGTTGTCTCTGCATTTCCATTTGTGAATAGAAGAATAGGTCCGGAAGCACTAAATAATCCTAAAAATAAAAGGATTATTTGAGTAGAAACAGTTGGCCACATCATTGGCAAAATAACTTGAATGAGTTCTCTGATAGAACCGCAACCATCAAGTTTTGCTGATTCTAATACTTCTTCCGGAATTCTTGACATGCCACCACTGAAAAGAAGGATATATCCACTAAATCCTGTCCATATGCAATAACCAATAATGGTGTTAGTCGCGGTTTCAGGTCGAGCAAGAAGTCCTTCAGGTGGAATGACTTTTCCAAATAACTTAAAAATATAACTTAATGGACCACTTGGATTGATAAAGTTAGAATAAACCGCTACTAAAGCAACACCGGAAATAATAGCAGGTAAATAAAATATGACTCTGAAAATTTTATACATGAATATCTTCTTGTATAAGAAATAACTAATAAACAAGGAAATAGGCATGATGATAAACAAAGATGTAGCAAAGTATAAGAAAGTATTCCTAACTGCTATACCAATTTCACCACCAGGCATGGTCAAATTATCCCAGAAAGTAACAAAGTTATTAAGTGTAAAAGCACCTGTTCTAGCATCTTGGAATGCTAATACAATGGAAGAGAAATTAACATAAAGCCAGAAGACCAACCAGTTAGCAACTGGTACCGCAAGCATGGCAAAAAGGAATAAAACTTCTTTTCTTTTATTCTTCTTGGTTTCAGTTTTTAGTTTTAATCCTTTTACTGCTTCCATTTTGACCTCAAATAATAACTTCGCATTTAATTAATTTATTAGGAGAAGGAATATCTATAACGTTTCCGTTAATTAATTTTCCATCAACGTATATTCCTTTATCTTTTCCTCTTTTTATGACAAATTCGTATTTGTTATTTCTAAATATTCGAGAAACTTTGATTTCATCCCATTCCAAAGGAAGACATGGATCAATTTTTAAGCCATTTATCGTAGCTTTAATTCCACAAATATATTCTGTGACCGCTCTATATAGCCATCCAGCCGTACCCGTAACCCAACACATTGGAGCAAAACCAGCAAAATATTTATTTTCTGGTCCGATATACATATTTGTTACAGCATATGGCTCAACACCGCTATTGGCTAGTTTTGGATTATCGCATGAGATTAATTTAAGTGTTTTATAGGCAATGTCGCCTCTTTTTAGCAAGCAATCTGCAATGATCTTAAAGGCAACACCATGGTTATAAACTCCACCATTTTCCACTAATCCTGGTTGGAAGTATGATACTCTACCGATATTGTCTTTTCCTTTTGTAAAGCTTGGAGAACATAAAACATATCCATAATCACATTTTAATTTTTCTTCAACTTTATCCATCGTTTTTGTTAATTCATCTTTTGAAGATAAATCGGCAAAAACAGCCCAGCTTTGCGGATTTAAGAACATCCTTTCTTCTCCGCCAATAATTTCATGGTCATCATTGATTCCATAAATATAGTAGTTATTTATTCTTCCATATTTATTAATCGCGGCTTTGAGTTCGTCTCTAGCGGCAATATATTTTTGGACCAAATCTTTTTTATCAATTAGATTTAAAATATCCAAAAAATCATTAAGGGCTTTTACAGTTGCAATTGATAGCCAAACGCTTTCTCCGATTCCACGATTGCCAGCATTATTTATGCTATCGTTCCAATCTCCCCCGCGCCACAAAACAAGATTGTGCTCACCACGACAACCAATTAAATAATCCATTGCGGCTTGTATATGTTCAAAGACATTTCCTTTTCTTTGGCCGCTTACATATTCTTCGGTGAAATAGGCATCAGATGGGATAGCGTTTTCATAACTATCGCCTTTAAGATAAGGAACATCAATATCTAAAATATTTAAATCTCCACTTTCATTGATATAAGCTAAAATCGCTTCTGGAATCCAAATCCCACCATCGTTATATGGATATTTGAAGTTTGGTTCAAACATTCTTATAGGATTTCCATCTTCATATTGATATTTAAGGGCGTGGAGGATTTTATTTTTAGCTAATTCACAGTCAAAAGAAATGAACGCTGTAATGTCTTGCATAACATCTCTAAAACCTTTTCCATATATTCTTCCCCATGTTTTTCCTAAAGATAATTGTCTTTTTAGCCAAATATTTACTTGTGTATTTAAATATTCATCGGAACTATCTAAGTGGAAAATATCTATATAACTATCATTTAATTCAATTTGTTTTTGCTTTTCTAAATTAAAGGCGTTTTTGCGAAGATATTTCGCGCTTAATTCATAACATTCATCAATATTAATTGTGGTTGCAGTAGAAAATGTTACTTCAAAATGTTCTTGAGGATTAAGCGAGAGTGAGAATGAAAACGCTGCAATAAAATTGTCAAAAGTAGTTCCAAGGGAAGAGAGCTTTCCCTTAATTAATGATTCAGGATTACTAAAATCATTATATGTTCCAATAAATCTATTTTTGCTTGTCTCAAAGCCATCAAATTTTTTATCGCAAGAAACAAATATTTTTGCATATTCATTAGGTGGATTAAAAGCATCATGATGATAGATAATGCCATTTATTTGTTTATCATATTCTGCATAACTATAAGCAGCGTGCCATGTCGTATCAGGGGTTGGACAATTTTCAAAATATAAATCGAATTCTTTTTTCTCGTTTGAAATGTTTTCCACTTTTACATTGAAAAGTAAAACTGGGTCATCTTTAGCCACAAGGAGAGAGAAAATGACACGCATTCCATTATATTCACTAATAATCTCTTGATATCCTAATCCAACATGACATTCGTATTTATCAAAAGGTAAATTGTCATAATTTCTATTTGCGCTATAAATCAATCCTGTTTTCTTGTCTTTGATGTAGACATTTCTTTCTCCATTATCAATATTTCTTCTTTGAGTGCCAACATTTCTAAAGAAATAACCGTTGCCAAAATGGTCGCATTGGCATAGAGAAGAATCATTCCACAAGTAATTGAACAAGTTGCGGATTGGCCTCATGTTTGTGATAATAAATTCTTTGTCTTTAAAATATCCACTTTCCATATCTATTTCCCAATAAAAACAGTCATTCCGTTGTTGGTTCTTGATTTTTCCGCGGCAAAGCAGATGAGGTGGCTTTCAAGAGAAACATCTAAATAAGTTACTCCAGGAGCTTTTTCACCATCTAATGTTTTATAAAGGCTATTCATCATAAAGTAATCAGAACCGTTATGACCACCGACATTTGCTTTAGAAATATCAACATCAACGATTTCGTTTTCACCATTAAAATATTTAATTTCAATTCGATTATCTTCCATTAAGCCAATTAATTGGGCTTTTGTAGCATAGATTTTAATATCGCGGTAAATGTCTTTGCTAAAAGCTGCCATTGTGTGACAAGCGGTTTTTCCGTTAGCGAAATTCATAATTGTTACTTCGTGATCGACTACATCGTTATTGGATTTAAAAACGCATCTGTCATAATCTGAATGTTTTAAACATTTAAGGATGTTTTGATTATTTATTTCTCCATTAGTGAAATATCCAACAAACATTTTTGCGTCGGTTTCTAAATAAAGATGTTGGGCGTTATAAATGCAGTCTTTACATTTGCAATCTGAACAATATTCTGCACTCCCTATAGGCGCGTGTTCTTTATTAAAGAATAAGAGGCTACCATAAGAATTAACTGATATGCATTTTTCATCAATCAGGTATCTAATAATATCCATATCGTGGCAACATTTAGCTAAAATCATAGGGCTTGATTCTTTGGAATTCTTCCACGGGCCTCTGACAAAGCTGTGGGCTTGGTGGTAATATCCAACATTTTCGCTTGCTTGGATAGAAACCACTTCCCCAATTTTTCCTTCATCAATAATTCTTTTAATTGTTGAATAAAACGGAGAATATCTTAAAACGTGGCACACGATAACTCGCGAATTGTTTTTAATACTTGCTTCATATATTTTTTTACAGTCTTCTTCATTATTGGCTATTGGTTTTTCTAATAATAAATGATATCCGGCATCCATCATAGCAATAGCATGTTCTTTATGATCAGCATCTTGTGTACAAATAGCAACCACATCCGCAGCCATTTTTCTTTTTAAAAAATCATGGTAGTCGCTAAAAATAGGAATATCTTTGTAATTATTTTCAGCGTCTTTAATTCTTTCTGGATTATTTTCAATAATCGCAACAAGAGTGAACAATTCAGGATATTTCTTAGCGAAATCCGCGTAGATGTGACCACGCGCGCCATAGCCGAATACAACGAGTTTCTTTGGTTCCATAAACTACTCAACCTTTTTGTTACTACGATAATCCTTTGGAGTTATTTCAAAACGTTCTTTAAAACATTTTGATAAATAATAAGGGCTACTAAATTCAATTAAATCAGCGATTTCTTTTAAAGTTAGATTAGTGTTATCTAAGTAGTTTTTTGCGATCATTAACTTATTTTCTTTAATGTATTTACTAGGGGTTACACCTGTGCTTAACTCAAATTCTTCGCGAAATCTTCTCATCGGCATGCCAAATTTTGCGGCAATTTCTTCGATAGTTGGAAGGTGAAATAAATTTTCATTGATATATTCAATTGAATCCAAAATTGCTAGATTTGTGGTACCACTACTGGCGATTTGGCCAAATAGTTTATCAGTACCTTCAAGGAAATATTTGCAAAAAATATTGTTGGCTTTTATTAAAGAAAATTCGCCTTGTTTATTTAATAAAATCTGGCATTCGCTCAATGAATTGAAAGTTTCTTCAGGATCATCAAGAGCAAAACTCATATTAATTGGTAGACGAGTGCCATCATAAGAAAAATAAATCCAAAAATATGTCGTATCCTGTTCGCAAACGTATGATTTAATTTCATTACTTAAAAGGAATATTGCTTCATTAGTGGAAACAGATAGTTTAGAACTATTAGGAACTTTTAAGGATAATTTGCCACTGACAACAAAAACAAAACAATAATATATATCACCACTATTTTTGCAGTAATATGTTTCACCAGCATTTCCCTGAGTCTGATAAATAGACTTCAAAAAGATATGATAAGGTTTAACAAAGCTGTTTATCGCAATGTAAAGGTTTTTCATAGAAATTATCCAAATGACTATTTACATAAATATTCTAGCATTGCTTTTTTTTACATAAAAATACAAATACAGGTCTGAAACATACACTTTTGTGCACCATTTTAGCAGTATAACTGTGTGCCTTTATAATTTTGGAAGAAATTCATACAATTTTGGTAAATATCTCGTTAGCGTCTAGGCGTTGAAATAAAATTAAAGTAGGCAGTTGGCACAAGGAGAATCACATGAAAACAGATTTTTTGTATCAATCAAAATATGGTTTATTTGTCAGTTGGACATCATTTTCTTTAAACAAAGATGACAAAGAGCGCATCACAGATTGTTTTCAAAATAGATTCAAGTTATATCAAAAGGCAGTTGACGAATTTGATGCCCACACTTTTGCAAAGCAAGTGCATGAAACGGGGGCTGATTTTGTCGTTATGACATTAAATCATGCAGATTTTGTTTTACCTTTCTATTTAAAAGAATTTGAAGTAATGATTTCAAATAGAGTAATTAAGCGTGACTTGTTAAAAGAGATTATTGAAGAATTAAAAGCGTATGGCATTGAATTCATGGCTTATTTCAATGGAGATGGTTTTACAGATAGTGAATGGCAAGAATTATGTGAATTCCATTCTAATCCTCAAAAGCATGCGGAAATATGCTATAAAATCACCAAAGCAATTAGTGACAAATATAAAGAAGGTATTGCTGGTTGGTGGATTGATGGCTGTTATTTAATTGAGTATAACAATAGATGTGGCACTAGATATGACTTTAAAAAATATAAAGAATGCTTAACAAGCGGAAACAAAAATGCAATTGTTGCATTTAACATTAATGGTGCAGAACCTTGGAAATTCGATTTAAAAGGAATTTCAGATTATCAAGCTGGTGAATTATATGAATTAGATCGTTATCCAAACGGAAGATTTTCTGGAGAAGGTGGCTCTGAATGGTTTTCATGTTGCTATATGGATGACAACTGGGTTCATGAAAATCCCGGCGAAGTTATATCTAGGTACACCGATGAACAAGTCATTGATTATATAAGAAAAGTAAATGAATTAGGTGGAACATTTGCCTATGGTATAGCCTTATATCGTGATGGTACTATCCCAGAAGCCGAGCAAAAACAATTAAAAGAAATTAAAAAAGTATTAAAGACTATTTAGCAATAATAGCGTCCACTACTTTTTTCGCTAAATACTGTTGGCCATTTATATTTGGATGCACACCATCATATGTGAATGTAAATTCTTCGGTTGTATGTTTTTGTATATAATCTTGTAATTCAACATATTGATCCACTAATGGTTTGATATGTTTTCTTAACAAAGAAATATTATATTCATATAAAGATAGCCCACGCTCGTATACTTGAGAAGAACCAGGCATAAGGTATGGTTCTAAAAAGATAATTTTTACATGGGGATTAATCGTTTTACTAATATTAATAATTTTAGTTACATTATCAATAAATTCTTCACTTGTAGTCATGCTTTCAACAATGTTATCAACATTCCGCCAAACATCATTAACACCAATGAGCAAAACCAAAATATCAGGTTTTTCACGGGCAAATTCAGCCTCATGTCTTTTTAGGGCTTGTCTAGATGTATCACCACTGCAAGCGTAATTTACATATTCATAATTATCACCTAATGTGTTTTTTACTAATAGTGAATAACCCACTAAATTGTGATTATCGCTTCTATCTCTACCAGCATCAGTAATAGAGTCGCCTTGAAAGAAAATCTTCATAGTATCTCCTAAATTAAATAACATCTTCTCTTGGTTTAAACTCTAAAAGTTTATCCATAATCTGGTGTTTGCCACCAGCCCATTTAACGAAAGATTGTAAGCTCATATGTATGTTCCTTTTAGAACTAATAAACTTAAAATAGGTTAGCATGATCTTTGGGTTTATTCCACACCAAGATAAAAATGTACACGCTAATCTAATTAAAATGAAACGTTATTCGATATCTACTAAGCCTTGAAGACTGCCCTCTTTATAGAATTCTTTGAGTTCATCAGAGGTATAAATAAGCACTTGAGCCTCAGGCATTGTTTTAGGGTTATCAGTGGCAAACACTAATGAGTTATTCCAGAATCCGACTACCATTCTTGGCTTATTGAAGAGATAGACAGTTCTACCAATTTTAATTCCTTTGTTATCTGTTATCTTAATGATGATATCTAATTTATTCATTTTTAGGCCTCCCAAGGTGAATTTAACCAATTAATCAATTCTCTAACCGAATCGGTTTCAAATAATGGTCTATCGTGCTCAAAATCAGCACCAGGATGTCTTCTTCCCCACACTGAGTAGCGGTGATTGTTCCAGCAGCAATCTAATTGGATAGTCATTTGGACTTCTCCAGTTTCTAAAGATGCAAAACGGAAGTCATCATATAAAGGACCATTAAGTGGGCAGTTATTTTTAAACCAAACATAGTTATTATCTAGGTCGACTTTGCCGCCTTTAATTAGCTTAGCGATGATATTACCCATTCTTTTAGTTTTATTAGCGAGGCTACTATCTTTACAAAACCAGTCATACCAACCAGCTTCTATTTGGGTTTTAACATCGTCGTTAAATGATTCTTTTTTGTCGTATCTTCGTTTTAGGAAATTATCTATCCAAGTGGATATATTGATTCTATCTTTCATTATCTAATTACCTCCTTAACATCACTAATAGGAACCATGACGTTAATTTTATTAGCCACCATCCAAGAAACATGTTTATCGCTCATGTCTCCTCCAGTGACTTTAATTGACACCCAAGTTCCATCTAGAGCATGTTCATCGGTGGAGATTTCCCATACCTCACCGATGACTATGTGCTTTCCATATTTTCTGAAGATAGCCTTGACCTTATCGCCAAGTTTTAATTCTTCCTTTTTCATTATTTGAGTCCCTTTCATAAAGGTTTAAACCAGGTTGGTGCATTCTCCCAGTCGACTTCATCCATTGCGAGGCCTTCTTTAATGCAGCCTTCCACTACCCTTCTCCAGTAGGTGAATTCATCAAGGTTGGATCCTTCTTCGTGAATAGCTTTTTCACCATACTCTTTGGTTCTTTTAAGTAGAGCATCAAGTCCCTTCTTTATTTCAATATAATGCATGTTTTGACCTCCTTTTTTGATCATACATATATTCGCGTAGTGTTGACTATATATCAAGTTATATCTATAGATATAAAAACTTAATTGTTTGATTTTTTCCTATTCATATGTTTGATTTCGCGATTTTTGTGCGTGAGACCCTGCGCCGATTTCCACTTTTTTAGTCGTAGAGATTTAGACCCCCCTACCCCAATTAACTTTGCAATTGTTTTTTATTTTTATAAAACAAAAGAGAAATAATATTAAAAAACCTTCCCAGATAAACCAAGAAGGTAATTAATAATTTATTGGCGATAAACTAATCCACTACTTCCCAGTGGCCGCCATAATCTCCGCCAACTCTTCTAATTTTTGTCGAAGCATTTAAAACTCTTTGCACGGTGCGAACCGTTTTTCCAATTGCTTTAGCCATATCATTTCTTGTACATGATGGATTGTCTTTTATTAATTTAATTATTATTTGTTCGTCCGACTCAGTGACATTGTCAGTGACATTGTCAGTGACATCCTTGTTTACCATGGTCATAACTTCCTCATCAAAAGGAATAGTAACTTTTACAAAGTTATCCAAGAATTCATATGCTGATGTCCCGTAGGCATCAACAATAGTAGGAACACCAAAACCAGTCTGCTCAACAAATTCCAAATCATGAAGAATTCTCATTAATTCTGGATTTCTTTGTTTGCTGACTCCTTTGAAGAAATCTTCTTTAGAAAGATCTTTGATTGGTCTACCTGTAGAAATAATCTCTATTCTATTGCTAAACACTTGAATTTGTGGAGGATTAAACTCGGTCCATTTTGTATGCGCTATCGCATTTATAAAAGCTTCTCTTAAAGCGTCCATGTTGAATAATTTTTTATCCACTCTTTGAGGAACTTTAATTGTGCTTTTTGTAATATTTAAAGCCTCAAACCTATCTAGGGTTCTCCTTATAGCAAGAATAATAGATTTGTAGCCATATTCCGTTCTTTCGATAAGTTTTGCTTTTGTCGTTCCTTCAAAGCGGGCAATTTTAATAGATATGTCATTTTCATCCGCAAACAAATCAGCGATTAAATTGTATTTACCTTTACTGGTTAATAGCTTGTAATTGTCTAAGAAGGTACCATCATTAATATGAAAACCGTGTTCTCTCAAAGATGTTTTTAAAATATCAAAAGTCAATTTTTGACTTGGTGATTCATATTCTCTCATTAATGGTTCTGGAAGATTGGATTCATATTTGGTCATTATTTCTTCATCAGTCATTTCTCTAGTTGTAGAACCAACGCGAATATAGCAACCCTTAACGCTTAGTCCGTACTTCTTAATATAGAAAAGTTTATCGCCTTGAGTGACATTAATCTTAATAACGGTATATCCACCAACATCTTCTAATGAAGTCTTAACCAATTCAATACATCTAGGTGATACTTGATCAATTAAGAAATTAGAAATATCTCTTTGAATAGCGTCAATATCATCTAATTTAACAGGTTTGCCATTTTTATTAATGCCAATATAAATGGTTCCACTTCCATGAGAAAGGAAAGCCACAATTGTGTGCTTACAAGAATCATTAAATTGTTCTTTAAATTCTAGTGTTTGAGATTCAACAAATTCCATGTTTAAAGAATATCACATTCGTTAGTTCATATCTATTAATCTTTGATTATTTTTAGAGCTTTTATATGAAAAGGAATGTCCTAATAAGAACACCCCTATTTTTCTTTTTCCAGAATTGATTTTGGTTTTTTGAAATTTTGGCCTCGCGTATTTCTGAGGTGGGCCCATCGGTACTGCTAAATAGGTCACAGAAGATGACCGGGGGGGAGGGTTAACGCTTTATCTTTTTTTCATATTTGATTTGATATTTTTTATAAATCGTTCCTTCACCACCCATACCATACCTATGATCTTCTTTGTTATCACCATAGGCATCCACATGACAGAAGAAGCCTTGATTGTCTTTATTAATAAATTTGTCTTCGTATTTTAGATGAAACTTTTTATAGCCATCCTTAACGTATTTTTTAATTTTTCTCCAAACACAAAAATGCACTGGAAACATTTTTAATTCGTTATTAACTGCGAAGACAAGATAGCATTGAAATGGATTTAACCACCCATCAACATAGTGGCCTTCAACATCAAAAGATGTTTTTATCATTCTCTTACTCATTTTTCAATTCCTTTCATATTAATCAGTATCTTTTGGAGGAAGAGGACCAACCTCTTTCTCTAATACTTTCTTTTTATCCTTAAGGGCTCTAATTCTCTTTTTACCTTCTAAGACTTCTATTTCATGAATTAGTTCTTCCTCTTCATCAGACATATCAACCCAATGTTCAGGTTCACTTTTCTTTTCCATGATGTTGATTTGATCTTTCTTTGGATTATATTTACGACCAAATTTAGTCTGAAGAAGATAAATAGCCGCTTGAGTGTCTGGTGGTATTTCCTTTTTAGTTTTAACGATACGTTGTTTCTTTCTAGAGCCACCACCATCAACCATTTCATAGGTTTGAACTTCATCTTCGATTTTCATTCCTCTAGCTCTTTTTAATATGGCGTTTTCTAGTTCCACTCTTAAGATGTCATCTCCTTCATCAAAAGCCGCT
>JAGBLL010000078.1 GCA_017635465.1 Bacilli bacterium | reverse complement strand
TTTTATAACAATAAATTCATTAATCGACAATTGGACTTTGAAATGTATTCATTCATCGACAATTGGAGACACATGATAATGTATAAGACTTTCGAACCTAAAATGGTACAAACGAGAGTCTTTTTAATTATATTAAACTAACTGTTCTTTTCTTCAAATTGAGTTGGAGTTAGATATTTTAAAGACTTATGTGGACGTACATCATTATAAAAGACCATATATTTATCAATAGATGCTTTTAAATCATCATAGTCTTTGTATTTTTTCCGGTGTACTTCTTCTCTTTTAAAAGTCGCAAAGAATGATTCCATTACTGCGTTATCATATGGATTTCCCACATCAGAAAACGATTGTCTTACTCCTAAAGCTTTTAAAGCATCCATAAATGCAAGGGATGTATATTGGCTTCCTCTATCTGAATGAAGCAACAAATCTTTCGGTTCACCCCTACTTTGATATGCATCTTTAAAAGTTAATAGGCATAATGAGGAATCTAATTTTATAGACACACGATAAGCAACTATTTTTCGTGAAAATAAATCTAATATGGCACATAAATAAAATTTAGCTTCGCCTATTTTAATTTCTGTGAAGTCTGATGCCCATACTTTATTTTGCTTATCTTGAAAGAAATGCCTTTTAAGCAAATTGTTATGGAATATATTTTTTGGTGTTGTATCTTTGTCGCGTCTATTTGGTTTTTTGTTTTTAATTTTTAAATTCATTTTCTTCATCAATTCACGAACTTTTTGAACCGATGCTTTAATATTTTTAGATTCCAATATAGCCTTTATTTTATTTGATCCAATTCTGCCTTCCGTTTCATCATAAATAGTCCTAATTTCAATAGATAGTTTCTCATCATTAATTTCGTATTGCGTCTTATTTTTTCTGTCGTTTATATAATGGTAATAAGTTCCTTTGTTTAGTTTTATAACTTCACAAACTTGATAAAAATTATAATCTGTATTTTTTTCTAAAAAGATTTTTGTAGCAATTTCTTTTTCCCTTATAGAAGCATTCATTCCAATTCCTATATTTTCCCATATGTAAATTGCTCTATGTAATTTTGTTATTTCTTTATCCATTTTATTAATATCCAAAGAAAAAGTACCACTTAGTGGTACTATAATCTAATTATCTTTAATGAAATATTACCATTCATAACGATAGAAGACATCGTCGTCTAAAACTTCTTTAATAAATACGGAAATGGATAAAACTGTATTATTAGTTAAATCATCTTCTAGCCAATATCCATTATCAGATTCAAAATTCTCATTCCAATCATCAAATTTTAAAGATGGGTCAATCTTCAATGCCTCATCAATAGGCATACCGATTCTTATTCCATTTGGTAATATGCCTTTATAATCTTCTTCGAGATAGATTTGCCACAATTTATCTTTTGCAAACATTAACGAAATGGAATTTTCGACATGTAAAATTGTCCAAGGAACTTCAGGATTACACCCCTTATTTGATTGATATTCTACTGTAAATTTTACGTTGTTCTTTTTTAAATATTCTTTGATATCATTAAGTGACGATAATAATTTGATTTCATCCAATCCATCAAATGGTCGGACATTTTGTTCTAATAACTTCATTATCTTTTCCTCCTGAATAAGATTTTTGCGTTTTCCTTGCCATCGGTTTTATACGATTTTGAATCCGAGGCAACTATTTTAATTCTTCCAATATCAGATGTGCTTATTTTAACATAAGGCACATTTCCATGTCTTTTACTACCTGGAGAAACCTGTATTTGAGTAATGTTTCTTTCTTTTGTTGAATTCAAAGTCACAATGAATTTTGCCCTAGAACCTCGATGAGTCGATGCCCTACGTGTTGTTTCATAGCCATGTTTATTCAATTCATGTTCTAATCTAGCAACGCTCTTCCCCAAGAAGAATTCGCGCCTCGATGAAATGCTATTGAAAGTTACATGTCCTGTTTTATCAAAGATTTTTTGCTTACTTTTATAATTATGATCTCCCTTGATTTTGATTGGACTTTTACCCGTTTTAATCGATGGGCCTCCAGCACCACTTCCAAAATGCCCACTTTTAGATTTCATCCCCATAATGATGACCTCCAAAAGCTTTGCTTATTTCAGAATCAAACTGCCAAATATTAACATTACTATCTTTAGCGACTTGGAATATATCATCAGGAGCATAACCATAAACAATAATTATGCGCGGCTTAATATATTCAACTAACGCTTGAACACTATCTTTTAGTAATGTTCTAGATTCATTGTCTCTAAGACAACCTAATGTACCTATAGAGACAACACCATTATAACAAATACCAGTTAATGCTAATTCATAGGTCCATTCATATGTGGCCCTAAAATTAACAACAACTTTAATTCCATAAGTAGATAAGATATACCCAACTTCTCTACTCCTGGACATGGAATCTATTTGCTTATAATTTGGAAAGTTTCCATATACCGAATAATCAGGGCAAACAACAAATGCAAATTCTTTTAATTCATCAATGAGTTGCTGTACCTCTTCATCAGTTCCATATTTTAGGATGTTATATATTCCATCCTTTCCATCAAACTTACAATCATATTCATAAAATATAAGTCCGTGGTTTTTCTTGTCTTTGCATTTATTTCTATTAGACCAAAGTACAAGACCATTTGGTTTATCAATATCCACATCATCAATTTCAGGAACTTGATAAAAACCAGTATTGAAATTGGCATTTTTTAACTTCTCTGCCAAGAAGATGTCTTTGTCGCTCTTCCTAGGGCGACTAATATTATCTTGAAGCATAGTAGCTTCTCCTTTCTGCACGTTCTTCGTGCTTAAAAATGGGAGATATGCTACTATGTACTTACCGAGAGTGCTTCAGCATATCTCTAATCGTGACCATTCGCACTGGTTACGATTTTTTTAGCGTTTATTTTATTAATTATCATTTTGGCTCCTTTCCAATATTTCCATTACATTCATCAAAGCATATTGTCATCGCCTCCTTTTTTAGTTTTATATAATCCCAAAGAAAGAAAAACTTCTTCGGAAATTAAATCTAAATCTCTAAGGCGATACGCCATAGCTTTCTTAGAAACATTTAGTATTTCAGCAATAGAAGCAATCATAAGCCATGTTCTTTGAGGACGATGTTTTGTTAATCTTCTCTCACCATTGAAATATTCTTTATGTTTTTCCTTAAATAATTTAACTACAAACTTTTTGGGCATTAGGATGAAGGTGGCGTATTTATCCGCATGATGTTCCATCCAATCTTTAGGTGTTCTTGCCTTAACTTTAAAAAGTGTCCCGCCAATCATTAGATATGTATCTTGAATGACTGATTTGTTTTCAAGGATGGCTGGATTAACATTCATATCAAATTGTGAATGCCCTGCTTCATGAATAATCGTGAAATTAGCGCGTGTTTCGCTATCGCAAGCATCTAAATCGATACACATTGTTCCTTTTGGAAATATTTTTACATCTAATTTATTGTCAGAATTAACAACTGAGATTTTTCCGTCTGAAATAGCTGTCATTCCTAGGACACTTTTATCTAGAGATAACTTATAATAAATAACCTTTCGATGAAGATAATTTTCAACAAAGTCATCGACATCTAAGGCGTGAGGCGTTTTGAAGTAATTCTTGTCATAATCTTTTAATTGGGCGTACGCAAAAGCTTCTAGTTCTTCGTCATAAATAACTAGAACACCATCCTTTGTATAGGTTGCATTGCCCAATTTTAACATAGATTATTTTTTCTCCTCTAAAATCTTGATGATTACTTCCCACTGTTCTTTGGAGACATTGTTTTCATTAGCTTTTCTTAAAGCAACTGCAGCTTCTGGGACTCTTTTAAGATAAGCACTAATTTCAGGGGAAACTTTGTCTCCTCTAAGCATTGATTGTTCCACTAATGAGCGGAATAGTTCTGCATCTTCCTCGTTCAATTCCAATGCAGCAATCATCTTTTCTAAAAGATCAGGAAATTTGCTTTTAGCAGGAAAGGCCCTAGCACCACTTTCTAAATCACATAAGAAAGATGGTGAAATACCAATTGCGGCCGCAAATTTTCTAATAGGGATGCGTTTTTCTGCTCTTTTTTGTGATAAATAATTGCTGAATTCCATTGGATACCTCCTTCGTTCTTTTCATAGTCGTTTCGTATCGCTTTGTGTATAGTGTACGGCAGTTAACGTACAACAATATTATGACAAGTTTAAAAATAAAAACAAGAACATTTGTTCGGCAATTGACGTTCTAAATACCTAAGCATAGCTTATGAGATTAGAAAATAATTATAATACTATTGTTAAAATTTAGATATGTTGCAAAATCTGTGTATCGACAATTGGAGACACGATTGATTGTCAAGACACGTACGAAAAAGTGCGTGTTTTTATTTATATGGAATACCGAAGTAATCTAAATATGCTTTAACAGTGTCCTGCCCATCTAAACAAGTGTCAATTAACCAGCCGTGTTCTTGGTTCCAATTTTTTAGGCCTCGATAATAGAACATCTTTTTGCTATCTAAGATAATAAATGGAACAATATTGTTTTTTAAACATTCCTTAAACGCGATTAGTCGCCCTACTCTACCATTACCATCTTGGAAAGGGTGGATTCGTTCAAATTTGACATGAAACTCCACTATTTCTTCGAAAGTATGGCTTTCTTTTTGATTATAACCATCAATAAGCTTTTGCATTTCGGAAGCCACTAATCTAGGGTTAGTTGTTTCCATATCCCCAACTTCATTTGGTAACTTCTTATAATCACCAACAGCGAAATGCGGGAGTCTAGAATCATTTGTATTCGATTTTAATATTTTGTGTAGTTCTTTGATGAATTGCTCACTAAGCTGATAATTAGCAAAGTCAATCACTCGATCGATAGCCGCAAAGTGATTAATTGTTTCAATGATATCATCAACTTTTTTGCTGGTGTTTTTATCTACTCCAATAGTTCTTGTTTCAAAAATATACCTGGTTTCATCATGAGTTAATTCATTGCCTTCAATATGGTTTGAGTTATATGTGAGATCAATCATTAATTTATGATAAATACCGCCTTTAATTTGATTGTTTTTCTCAAAACGAAGTTTTTCTAAAAGATATTTTTTGTTCTCTTTCTCATTGCTTCTAATTGGTTTAGTAGCATTTTCAGGAATTAACCAAGTTTTTCCCGACAAAGCAGCACCTTCAACTCTTCCTAAGGCACAATAATTGCGGACACTTCTTTCCGATAAATTCCATTTAATAGATGCTTCTTTGACTGTTATGAATTTATTCATAACCATATTATATACTTATCGGCAATAAATGCAATAGTTTATTGTTCTTATCTATTTTTTGCCGATAGTATGTGTACGGACAATTGGACTTCACCACCCGTATGTGAATCGACAATTGAAGACATCTTCAAAAATCAGTCCCAAGAAATTGGGATTTTTTCTTGAAAATAAAGAGGCTTATATTATAATATACTAGAAAGTTAGTAACTTTAAAGTATATAAAGGAGGCTTATATTAATGTTTGTTGGTAGAGAAAAAGAATTGAAACAATTAAATAATGCTTTTAAATCCAAAAATAAAGAATTAGGTGTTATCTATGGCAGACGTAGAATTGGCAAAACAAAACTTATCGACCACTTTGTCAATGACAAACCACATCTGTTTTTCCAAGCAAAAGAGGATAGTTCATATGGCAATCTGCGTTCATTTTCCTATGAACTAGATAAATTGATGTCCTTACCTATAGATTTCGTTTATTCAAGTTGGCAGGCTGCTTTAGACGCTTTATCTGGATATTTTAAGAACACAAGGTTTGTTTTGTGCATTGATGAATATCCATTTATAACTAAGCAAGATAAATCGTTTTCTTCTATTATCGAAGAATATTTTGATCACTCAGACGAAAACTTAATGTTACTAATTTCTGGTTCTGATGTTTCATTTCTTAAAAAAGAAATAAGAAACAAGAAATCCCCATTATATAAAAGAAAAACATTTGAAATGAATGTTCAAAAACTCCCACTAGAGGAGGCATTACTGTTTTTCGAGGGCGTAGATAAAGAAACCACATGTTCTTTTCTTTCGCTAATGTCTACCTTTCCATATTACTTATCTGCAATCAATACAAATAACACGTTTGAGAACGAAATAAAGCGATTAATTATGAACGAATATGGACCATTTTTCAATCTGCCAGAAAATGTTTTATCTAAATCAAACAAACCTGATATTTATAACGCCATTTTGTTTGCAATCGCCAGTAGAAAAACAAACATCTCAGACATCTCATCGTTCATAAAGGAAGAAACGGGAAAAGTTTCTAAATATTTAACAACGCTTTTAGAATCAGAAGTCGTTGGGAAAAGAACTACATTCAACGGCAACAAAAAGAACAATTACTATGTAATAACAGATCCCCTTCTTAAATTTTGGTATAAAGTAGTTTATCCAAATCAAAGTAGAATTATTATCAATCCTGATTTGATTTTCGATGAAATTAAAACCGACTTATATCAAGCGATTGAATTCGGATTTGAAGATGTGTCTTTGCTTTATCTCAACAAACTTAATAGAACAGGCAAACTAGGTCGCGTTTATCCAGAAATACAAACATTCAGAGCAGATAATACAAGACTAGGCAGATCCGTAGAAATTGATGGTTTATCGGAGCAAGATGGTCATTTATTAGTGGTTGAATGCAAATACAGAAAAGATAAATTTACTCTAGAGATGTTCGAACATCTCAAAGAAAGCGATTCCATATTCAATAAGAATTTAATAAGGGAATATTATCTTTTTTCCAAATCTGGTTTTGATGAAAAAATAAAAGAATCCACCAATGTTAGGCTAATCGACTTAAATACTTTATTATCTTAATCATTCATCTTCTCATCTTTCTCAACGCCATTATTAAGCAAATAATTTTTATAAATTTCTTTTAATAAGTATGATTTTCCACATCTTCTTACACCGGTAATTACTTTTGGAAATCCATTGTTTTTATTTTTTATGAGTTGATCGAGGTATTTATCTCTATTAATCCTATTATCTCCTTTTTTGTGTAATTACACATTTTTTGCGATTTCATAACATCATATATTCCTTCCCTCTTCAATCACAAAGAGGTATGCTCATGTATCTTTTAAAAGCGATGAACAAGGGAATTCTTTAAAACCTCAATTGAGGCTTATGTCAAATGCCACTTCCGACACTAATACAAAACATCGTTGCCAAAAATGGCACTAATACTAATAAAGCTGACCAAGCAACTGCTTATAAAATTCCAATCGGTTTTACAACAATCAATTGTATTAGATGAAGTCGTTAGCATATCCGCCATCAAGACCATGGACGATGATATCCTGGTTCAACAAGAAATTTACTATATAAGAAAAACGAAGCATAATCTTCATTATGGTATTTACATTAACTAGAGGATGAAATATTCCTCTTTTTTTATTGTGATATGTCCGTGTTGTGACAATTAAGGGTATGATTGATTATTATAAAAACACACACCATTGCTGATGTGTGCTTTTTCTTATAATTATTTAAATAATTACATTAATTTTCTAAACATTTCCACCACTTGTTCGTGAGTTGCTTCTCTTGGGTTGCCAGGATAACAAGCATCTTTAAGAGCATCACTTGCTAAGGAATCTAAATCAGCTTCCTTAATTTCTTCACATCTTGTTGGGATGCCAACATCAACTGAAAGTTGTCTAACTGCTTTAATAGCGGCATCTCTATATTCTTCTTGGCTCATTTCATCAACGCCTTTAACACCAAACACTCTAGCAATTTCACGATATTTTTCACCTGTAAAATCTCTATTAAATTCCATAGAAATTGGTAATAACATCGCACAAGCTTTTCCGTGTGGAACATCATAATAAGCAGATAAGGTATGCGCCATCGCATGGTCAATGCCTAAACCGACATTAGAGAATCCCATACCAGCTACATATTGGGCTAAAGCCATATTTTCTCCGCCTTTATCTTCTCCTGCTACTGAACCTCTTAAGTTTTTAGCGATTAATTCAATAGCTTTGATGTGGAACATATCACTTAATTCCCATGCTGCTCTTGTTGTATATCCTTCAATAGCGTGAGTTAAAGCATCCATACCAGTAAAGGCTTTTAATGATTTTGGCATTGATGACATCATATCTGGGTCAACAACTGCGACAACTGGCATATCGTGTGGGTCGACGCAAACGAATTTTCTCTTCTTTTGTACATCGGTAATAACATAGTTAATAGTTACTTCTGCGGCTGTACCCGCTGTTGTAGCGACAGCAATAATAGGCAAGCAAGGATGTTTTGTTGGCGCAACGCCTTCTAAACTTCTCACATCTTCAAATTCTGGGTTAGTAATGATGATACCAATCGCTTTAGCGGTATCCATTGATGAACCACCACCTATAGCGACGATGCTGTCAGCCTTGAATTCTTTAGCGGCTTTGACACCGGCTAAAACATTTTCGATTGTTGGGTTTGGTTTAATTTCTGTGAACATCTTATAATTCACTTTTTCTTGATCGAGTAAATCTGTGACTTTTTTAGAAACACCAAATCTAACTAATGATTCATCTGTGCACACTAATACCCTTTCAAATCCTCTTGCTTTGATTTCTGGAACAATATTTAAAATTGCACCATGACCATGGTATGAGGTCTCGTTTAACATAAATCTGTTTGACATTTTGAATCCCTCCTATATTTGTATGTCATTATCTTTTTAGAACTTTTTCTTTAAAAGGAGAATGTTTTTGCCGTTGATATAGTCATAGGCATAGCCATCCATAATCTTCTTAACTATCGAAATGCCAAAACCACCTATACGTGGTTTTTTATCATCTTTTGGAATATCGACAGTCAATTGATTAAACTTTTTAGCTTTATCAATGATGGTCATATAAAATTCATTTAAATCTTCATTAAATAATAATCTTAAGAAAATTGAACCACCTTTATATTCATAACCGTGTTTAACGATATTAGAAAATAGTTCATCACCTACGATTAATAATTTATTTGTGAAACTTTCTGGGAAGTTTTGTTCTTGAGCGAAATTACTGACAAAATCAAGCATGGCAGGAATATTCTCTTTAGTGCCATTAAATTCTTTTTCAATATAAGAATAACGGCCACCATGGTATTTTAATGTCACAAAGGTGATATCATCGCTTTGTGGAGCGTCTTTAACGAAATCAGCGATTTGTTCTTTTAAAGTATGATGGAATTCAAGTGTGGATCCGAATTCTTTGCTGTTAAATGTATCTAACAATCTCTTTTCACCAAAGAAATCACCTTCACTATTTCTTGCTTCAGTAATACCATCCGTATAAAGAGTGAGACTGTCACCTGTTTTAAGTTGATATTCTTCATCTTTTAAAGGTGGGTTTTTAAAGATACCTAATAATAAACCATGACTGCCTTTTAAGAATTCAAAATTATGATTAGCACCAACGATTGGTGGATTATGACCAGCATTAGAATAAATCATCTTGCCATTCTTTTTATTAATAATCGCTAAAAAGCAAGTGACAAACATGCCCGCTTTATTGCCCTTCATAATCGAAGTATTAATTTCTTTTAAGATTTGAGATGGTGTTTTATTAGCGGTAGCAAAATCTCTAAATGAGGTGATGGTTTTCATCATAAACATCGCCGCTGGAACACCCTTACCAGAGACGTCACCAATTAACATAGCAACGTGATTAGCATCGATATCGACATAATCATAAAGGTCACCACCGACCTCTTTAGCGGCTTTTAATTCACCGATAATTTCGACTTCTTTACTTGAAGAATATTCGCTTGGTAAAGTGTTAACTTGGATATCTTTAGCAACGTTAAGTTCTGTACGAGATTTTTCTTGCTCTTCGTGGGCTCTTAATTCGTCACTAAGAAGTTTATATGTACGCTTATTTAATAAGTTAGAAACCATGAAGAATAAAGAGACACAAGCCGCTCTTGGGAAATAATAGAATACTAAAACCTTAATGTAACGGTTATCACCAGCGGCAATCTTTTGTTCTAATAAATCTAATCTTTCTTGAATTGTTTCTACTGTGCCAATTGAACCATCAGGTTTAATGACACCACCACCAAAAAGGTTCTCATCAAATTCACCAAAAAACATGCCTAGATACATGCATATAACCATGGCGATAATCGTGATGAAGTAAACTACTCTACCAACTTTAGGATTGTAATAATGATTAGCGATTAAAATGGCGAAAGGCCAGAACAATAAGCTATGCTTAGGAACGGCAATATTAAGGGCAATAATCGCTGCTAATAAAGAGCCAAGAATAAGAAATTTATACCAAGGTTTTCTAAGTATTTTATCATTTTTTACAAAAAAGATTGGTATCGCTAATACAGCAGAAATTGTTGGAAATAAAACAATCACTACCGGATAAAATTCATCCGGAATGAGGAATATTTTAAACAAATATAAAAGCCAGATAACGATTGCAAGTATACTTGCCGCAACGGTAATCTTACTCATCTGCTTATTAGCATCGGCTTCGTTATCGTAATAATCTCTTTTATAGTTTTCCTTTGTGTTATCCATTTATTTTATTTACGATGGATTTCAATCATGTCGGTGAAACCAACCATTTCGAAGATTTCGTAGACATCTGATGACATCTTGTCTAAAAGCAAATCATCATAGTTTTGTTTGATTCTAGCAATAATTCTTAGACCTGCAGATGAAATGTATTTTAAATTATTGAAATCTAAGATGATGCCAGTGAAACCACCACTAGCAAGATAGCCATCGATTTCTTGTTCGACTTCTTCAGAGTTGGAAGAATTCAATTCACCCTCTAAGTAAATAATTAGTTTGTTGTCTTTTAATTCATGAAGCATAAAATCTCTCCTTTTTAACTGTTATTATCTAATCTCTGTCTATCGACGAGTTCAGCAAATTTGCCTTTTTTATCAATCAATGTTTGATAATCGCCTGTTTCTATTATTTTACCACCTTCAAGCATTAAAATGCGATCTGCATTCTTAATGGTGGATAATCTATGAGCAATGACGATTCTTGTACAATTGAGTTTATTAATGGATTCAGTAATACTCTTTTGAGTTTTATTATCGAGCGCACTAGTGGCTTCATCAAAGATTAAAACCTTTGGTTTATGGATAATGGCTCTAGCAATCATGATTCTTTGCTTTTGACCACCAGAAATACCACCTTGGCCTTCAGAAATGACTGTACCCATGCCCATTGGCATTTCTCTAATATCATTAGCGATATCAGCGATTTCCGCTGCTTCCCAAGCTTCTTTTTCACCTAAGCCAGGAGAAGAGATGATGATATTAGATAAAATGTCAGCGTGGAACAATGTGCCATTTTGCATAACGGTTCCGATGTTTCTTCTTAAAGAAGTTAAATCGATATCATCAATGTTTTGACCATCAAAATAAACTCCACCACTTGATGGTTTTTCAAAACCTAAAAGAATTCTCACTAATGTGGATTTACCACATCCAGTTTGACCGACAATAGCGATGTATTCGCCTTCTTTAATATTTAAGGACATGTGATCTAAGATAAGTGGTCCATTTTCTTCATATTTGAAACAGACATCTTTTAATTCGATATTGCCAGTGATCTTCTCAATTTGTTTTTTGCCTAAACTTGTTTCAGGTTCAGTTTCTAAGATTGGTCTAGCCATATCAAATAATGGTTTGATAGAAGAGAAAATAGAAACTACAGATGTTAAAGAAGTAAAGGCTCCAGAAAGAACACCATACGCTGAAACGAAGGCCATATAATTGCCAACTTCAATGTTATTTTTACTAGCAACAAAGTATAAAAGGATGTTGCCAAGTAAGGTGATTAACATGCTAATGGCAGGGGCGATTCTCAAAATTAGTGGAGGATGGTATCTAACTTTCGCAGATTTTGAATAATATCCCGCCCATTTAGCGAACACTCTTTTTTCAGAACCAGAAAGCCTAATCTTCTGGATACCATTGATCATTTCATAAGTAATACCAGCTTCACTAGAAGTGAGTTGTAAAGACTTCTTTGTGTAATTCTTTTGGATTAAAGAAATGGCAATTGTAAAGCTAGAAGAAGCGACAAGAATTAATAAAACTGGAATAATTAATTCTTTTGCAAAGCCCACTAATTGGAACAAATAAGCAAATGACATAATCGCAGAAACTAATGTCATAAAGACACTAGAAATGATAATGTTAGCTAAGCTAATAACGCTTCCGAATCTCGTTGTTAATTCACCAGTATTATATTTTTTAAAGAATGAAGCAGGTAAATTAAGCATACGCATCATCGTTGCTTCTTGAACCGATTTTTCTATTCGTATACTAATCCGCGAATTTACAAAGCCTTTTATTGCATTAACTAATAATAGGCCCGTCGCCGCAGAAACAACATATATTGAAATAATAATAAATTGATTAATATCTCTAGATTGCACCACTCCGCCAGTTAATTTTTGTGTTAAGAATGGCATTAATAAACCAACGCCAGAAGCAGCAGCGGAGAATAAAAGCAAAAGTATTAAATCTAATGGTCTAACAGACTTAGAAATATATTTAACGTATTCTTTAATATTAATCTTTGTCTTTGGTAATGGACGATAGAAGCTATATGCTTCGATTTCTAATCTATTAACTAAATTAGCATCAATTTTAACTTTTTTACCTGTGGAATAATTGACGTAATAATATTTGTCTTTCTTTGGGAATAAAACAACTGGAATATTGTTTAATAAAGTAAAGATTAATAATGGTTCTTTATCATTGTTAGAATAAGAGTCGTTTAATTCCACTTTGTGGTATTCAATATTGCACTGTCTAATAGCGTAATCTAATTTTTCATTAAAATTCTTAATTTTAGTAGGAATATCAACCATTTGGTGATGGAAGTGAGAAAGAATTTGTGAGATGGCAAAGTTGTCTCTTAATTCGTCTCGAGTAAGATTGTTTGGATTATCAACATGCAATCCTGCAAGCGACATAAAAGATAGTTCGAATGTTTTTTGATCGAGTTTTTTTCTTTTCTTTACTTGTTCTTCAAACCAACCCATACCTGCTCCTTTCTCCTATTATTCGTTAGTAACCAATTCATAATATGAACCTTTTAAGGCCATTAATTGTTCATGGGTACCTTGTTCTTTGATAATGCCTCTTTCTAAGACCACAATTAAATCAGCATCTCTAATTGTTGATAATCTATGAGCAATAACGATTGTTGTAATACCTCTAGCTTTAATCGCCTTAATGACATCAAATTCTGTTTTAGCGTCAAGTGCGCTTGTTGCTTCATCCAAGATGATGATGCTTGGATCCATTGCTAAAGAACGGGCAATTTCTAATCTCTGTTTTTCACCGCCAGAGAAGTTTTTACCACCTTCGATAACTGGAGCGTTATAGCCACCTTCTCTAGCCATGATTTGGTTATGAATTTGTGCATCTCTACACGCCATTTTTACTTCGTAATCTTCAATAGATTCATCCCACATCTTGAGGTTATTCATGATGGTATCTTCATAAAGAGTGATATCTTGGTCAACAACCGCAATTGATGAAGTGAAGATTTCATGATCGATTTCTTCCATTTTTTTACCATTGAAGATGATTTCACCACTCCAAGGAGAATATAAACCAGAAATTAATTTAGATAATGTTGATTTACCGCTACCAGTAGAACCGACAATAGCGATTTTTTGGCCTTGTTTAATTTCTAAATTAAAGTTGGATAAAACTGGTTTATCTAATCTAGAGTAACCGAATGTGAGATCTTTAAGAATGAGATTACCTTTGATTTTGGAATAATCATCGGTTTCGATTTCTCTTGTAACGTTTTTATCAAGAGGATATTGAAGGACGTCATCCACTCTTTCCATAGATGTGCGCATTTCTTGTAATGTTTGACCACTTGTAATAATTGTCATAGCTGGTGACATGAAAGCGGATAATAAGCCTTGGAAAGCTAAAATAGAGCCAACTGAGAATTGACCAATAATTGTGTAATAAACACCGAGAATCAAAACAGAATAATTAGCAAGCATTGAAACAAACGCTGGTATTAAACCAAGGAAAGCATTTGTTTTAGACATTCTAATCTTGCCGCTGACAGCGCTTTCTTGTACTTCACTCCAAGAGGCAAAATAAGCAGATTCAGCACCATTTGATTTAATGGTTTCCACCATTTCAATGCCTTTAGAAGTCATCGCTGATAATTTAGCGTTATCTCTTGCTTGGACTCTGGAAATATTAACTCTTACTTTAGAAATATATTGTGAAATAAAAGCGTTCAATACGATTGTGGCAACACCAATAAGAGTTAAAATCCAGCTCTTATTAAGCATGAAAACTAAATAGACGACAATCATGATGGTATTGAATAATAATGGAGCGAAGACGTTAACTAATGTTTCCGCAATAGATGCGTTTTCTGATTGACGAGCTTGTAAATCACCGACCATTCTTTGTGAGAAGAATTCGATTGGTAAACGCAAAATACGCCAGATGTATGATGTTGAACCAATTAAATCAAGTTTACCTCTAATCTTATATGTATATAAGGATTGGATGATGGTAACGAGTACTTGCAATAAGCCAACGCTAGCAAAAATAAATATAAATGGTAAAAGCCAATCAGGGTTGTCCCCGCCTAGCAGGTAGTCGACAAAAACCTGATTCATTACCGGATTAATGATGCTAAATAAATAGAAAATAATCGTTGTTATGGAGAAGAAAATGATTAAGGCCATCGCGCCTTTTAGTCTACTCTTAGCGAATGTTAAAATTGATTTTCTCTTACCACCTGGTTCAAATCCTTCATCAGGAACTATTTCTAAATAAATTCCTGTAAAGAATTGATCAAATGTCTTTAAATCAACTTTAACTAAACCTTTAGCAGGGTCATTAAGAATAGCTTTATTGCCTCTAAAACCATTGATAACAACAAAGTGGCCACCACCCCAGTGAATAATGCCAGGGAATTTACCTTTTTTTCTAAGTTTATCGACATTATAGGCAAAACCTTTTGTCTTAAAACCATATTTTTGCGCTGCTCTAAGGATGTTTTTAGCGTTACTACCATTACGAGAAACACCACAGTCCACTCTCACTTGTTCAAGAGCAA
>JAGBLL010000077.1 GCA_017635465.1 Bacilli bacterium | reverse complement strand
TGTAAAATTAATCCTAATAATAGTTCATTTAATGAACTATTTCAATAATATATATATTAAAAATGGAATCATATCCTTTGAATGTCCCAACTCCTCGTTCTTTTTCCTACGTCAAACGTAACATTCCAGAAGTAACAGTAGAACAACGTGAAAGAGTCCTCAAAGCAACGCATTACAATGAATTCGCCTTTCCAGCTGGAATGCTCACAGTTGATATGCTTTCTGATTCAGGTACAACAGCAATGACCGATCAACAATGGTCAGCAATGTTTTTAGGAGATGAATCCTATGGAAGAAACAAAGGTTACTATGTTCTTTTAGACACTTTCAGAGATATCTTTGAAAGAGGTGGTGAGAAAAACTGGAAGAAAATAATAGACTTAGTTCGAACTGATTGCAAAGATATAGAAAAAATGATGAACGAAATGTACTTATGTGAATATTCTGGCGGTTTATTTAACGGAGGTGCAGCCCAATTAGAAAGACCTAATGCTTTCATTATTCAGCAAGGAAGAGCCGCTGAAGCTGTTCTTATGGAAATAGTAAGAAATATTCTTAATAAAAGATATCCAGGAAAAAAATTCACCATTCCCTCAAATGGTCATTTCGATACAACCGAAGGGAATATTAAACAAATGGGTTCTATTCCAAGAAACCTTTTCAGAAAAGACCTTCTTTGGGAAGTCCCAGAAGGCGGGAAATATCCTAAAAATCCTTTCAAGGGTGATATGGACTGTGCAAAATTAGAAGAATTAATAACAAAGTTAGGAGTTGAAAATGTTCCTTTAGTATTTACTACAATTACCAATAATACCGTTTGTGGACAAGCTGTTTCAATGAAATCAATAAAAGAAACAGCAAAAATTTGTGAAAAATATGACATTCCTTTAATTTTTGATGTAGCAAGATGGGCTGAAAATTGCTATTTCATCAAGAAAAATGAAGAAGGATATGAAAATAAATCAATAGCTGAAATTGCCACAGAAATGTTCTCATATTGTGATGGTTTCTGCATGTCAGCAAAAAAAGATGGTCATTCTAACATGGGAGGAATGTTAGCTTTTAGAGATAAAGGCAGATTTTGGAGAAAGTTTTCTGATTTTAATGAGGATGGCAGCGTTAAAACTGATGTAGGTGTTCTTTTAAAAGTGAAACAAATTTCTTGTTATGGAAACGATTCTTATGGTGGAATGAGTGGAAGAGATATTATGGCCTTAAGTGCAGGTCTTTATGAAAGTTGTAACTTTAATTATTTAGAAGAAAGAGTAGAACAATGTAATTATTTAGCTGAGGGATTTTATAAAGCTGGTATTAAAGGTGTAGTACTTCCTGCTGGAGGACATGGAGTTTATATCAATATGGACACTTTCTTTGATGGTAAAAGAGGTCATGAGACATTTGCTGGTGAAGGATTTTCTCTTGAATTAATTAGAAGATATGGAATAAGAGTGGCTGAATTAGGAGATTATTCTATGGAATATGACTTGAAAACTCCAGAACAAAAAGAAGAAGTTTGCAATGTGGTCAGATTTGCTATTAATAGAAGTCAATTAAGTAAAGAGCATTTAGATTATGTCATTGCTGCTGTTAAGGCTCTTTATGAAGATAGAGAAAATATTCCGAATATGAGAATCACTTGGGGACATAATTTACCTATGAGACATTTCCATGCTTTCCTTGAACCTTACCCTAATAAACCTGAAGAAAAAAAAGATGAGAAAAAGTAAATATTTTTGCTTCTAAAGAAAATCATTAAGGGTTTAATTAATTAATCTAATTATAT
>JAGBLL010000076.1 GCA_017635465.1 Bacilli bacterium | reverse complement strand
TTAAATCGGGATTTAATTTATCCTATGAATCTCCTGTAAGAGTTTTTGACATTTGTTTGGTCAACTATTGCGTAATGCATTGTTGTATCAATTTTTGTGTGACCAAGTAATATTTGAACTTGTTCAACAGGCATGCCTTTATCTATTGCTTTTGTTGCCAATGTTCTTCTAAACCTATGAGGATGAACATTTGAAATGCTCACGCGCGTTCCAAGCTTCCTTAGCATTATTTCAACTCCGCTTATTTGCAATCTTTTGAAAGGTGAAAACAAACTCACAAACAGGGCCTCATTTTCATCAATTCTGGAAGAAAGATAATTTTGAAGATGTATCTTTGTTTTTGAATCAAAATAGACTTTTCTTTGCTTTCCGCCCTTTCCTAGGACGACGCATTCTTTGTTCTCGAAATCGATTGAATCTTTATTTAAAGATGTTAGTTCGCCTACCCTCATGCCTGTTGAAGATAAAAGCTCAATGATTACTTTGTCTCTTAGTGAACCACACGCATCTTTTAGGTTTTCTATGTTTTCATCTGTGTATGCTTGTTTTATTGTTTTCAGTGATTTGATTTTATGAATTCTTTTGACAGGATTCTTGCGAATATAATCTTCTTCCTCTAGCCATGAGAAAAATGAAGAAAGTACCCTTCTTATGTTATCCATTGATACCTTTGATGTTTTTGAGCTAGAAGAATAATTATCAAGATAATTTCGTATATCATCAGTCGTTATATTCATGACTGGTATCTTAGTATGCTTAAAGAAAGAACCCAGGATATACAAATAGTATTTCATCGATTTTGGCGAACAACCTTCGACGCTTTTTGCTGTTTCAAATAATTTGAGCAACTTCTTGTTTGATGGTGGTGCCTTTAGCTTTTCTGACATCGTATTTAGCACATCATTCAATTGATGTAGCTCCGACTCATTCAAAAAAGCAGAAGACTTGTTTAAAATTTCTGTTATTTCAAGTTTTGTCATATTTCCTCCTGCGATATTGTCGCTTAATTAGATAATTATCATCGCACAGATTAAATAAAACTGATATAATTGTCGTATACTGTAAACGGAGATATTTTATGACCTATCCAGAGGCTATAAAAAAGCTAAGAAATAAAATGTTATTAACACAAACTGAGTTTGCTAATCTTTTGGGTGTTAAGTTTGGCACTGTTAATAGATGGGAAGCAGGCGCGTTTGAACCAACAATGAAAACAAAAAGAAAACTAGCTCGCTTATTTAAAGAGCACGGAATAGTTGTGGAGGATTAATAATGATTACTGGCAGTTTAAAAAGCAAAATAAACGCAATTTGGCAGGATTTCTACAATGAAAACATGGCCCAGACATCTGACATAGTTAATCAGCTAACAACACTTATGTTTATAAAGATGCTTGATGATAAGCAAAACAATGTTGAAGCCAGGGCTTCTCTTTTGGGAATTAAACCAAACGACTCTGAATTAGTTTTTAAATCTGGTGAATATGAGAATTATGAAATGATTCCAGAACTAGATGAATCTGGCGAAATGATTAAAGACTCTGAAGGAAATATTAAAAGAATCAAAAAAGTTAATTTCAAAATCCCGTATGAAGAATTAAGATGGAAGAATTTTAAAAATCTTAACTCGATTGATTTAGCAAGAAGACTTAAGGAATATGTTATTCCGTTTATAAAAGACCCAAACAATAAAGCTGTTGGTCAATTTGGAAAATATGCAAAGAAGTACTCTTTTGGTTTTGATGACAAAGAAAGGCTTCTGACATCAGTGGTTGATAAACTGTCTGACCCTGAACTTGACTTCACAAACACCGATTTAATGGGTGATGTCTATGAATATATGTGTGGTAGTGGTATCTCTGGCCAATATAGAACTCCAAGACACATCATTGATATGGCCGTTGAATTAATGAAGCCACGTTTAGGCGAAAAGATTATTGATCCAGCAATGGGTACGGCTGGCTTTATTATTGAAGCTGCTAAATATATAAAAACGCATCAAAAAGATGAATTAAAAAATGTTCATAACGAAGAAATGTTTAGCAACGACATGTTCTTTGGCTGTGATAACGATAATAACATGGCTCGTATTGGATATATGAATGCTGTGCTTCACGGAATTAAGAATCCTAATTTTTCCATGGATTCTCTTCTTGAGAATGAGAATGCTAAAGATTACATTGGCAAGTACGATTTAGTATTAGCAAATCCGCCTTTCTCTGGTAGTCTTGTTGAATCTGCAACAAATGGAAAAATCCTTTCTATTACAAAAACCAAGAAAACAGAACTGTTGTTTGTGGCTTTGATGGATATGCTACTAAAACCAGGCGGAAGATGTATGACAATTGTTCCGGATGGTGTTTTAACTAATGGCAATAGTGCATTTAAATCTTTACGCAGCGAACTTGTGGATAAACAAAGACTTATTGGCATTATCTCTATGCCTAATGGCATCTTTATGAGTTCCTCTAAGAAAGGCTCGGCTAGTAAAGGTGCTGGTGTAAAGACATCGTTCTTAATTTTTGAAAAAACAAACAAAGGTGGAACCGATAAAGTTTGGTTCTATAATATGCAAAACGATGGGTTTACTTTGGATGTAAAAAGAACGCCTATTGATGGTTCTGATATCCCAGATATAATTGAAAGGTTTAATAGACTTGATTTGGAAGAATCTAGATTAAGAACAGAACAATCATTCTTGGTTCCTGTCGATGAAATCAGGGCGAATGATTATGATTTATCATTCAACAAATACAAACAGGTCGTTAAGGAAGAAGTTGAATATAGACCAACTAGCGAAATATTTGACGATTTGAAAAAGACATATGAAGAAGCGAAGGAATTGATGTCTGATTTAGAGGAAATGTTGAAATAATCTTATGGAAAGAGTTGTTTTAGGAAAATTTATAAAAGAGTATTCCAAAAAGAATAAAGAGAATAATCCTTATCCTGTTTATAGCGTTACTAATAGCAACGGTTTTTGTACTGAATATTTCACAAAAGATGTTTCCAGCGAAGATAAAAGAAACTACAAGATAGTTCCGTTTGGTTATTTTGCTTACAATCCGTCAAGAATTAACGTTGGCTCTGTGGACTGTCAGCAGAAAGAACCTTATGTCGTTGTTAGTCCTTTATATACTGTATTTTCAGTGTCTTCTGATTTGGACAAAAACTATCTCAAATATTTCTTTAAAAGCAGATATTGTTCCAACTTAATAAATTCTAAAGTTTCTGGTTCTGTAAGAAACAATTTAAAATTTAATATTTTATCCACCTTTGAACTTCCATATTGTTCGGTAGAAAAACAGCAACAAGCGGTTAAACAATTTGAAAACATAAAATCTTTAATAAATTGTGAAGTCAAACAACTATCATTGCTAGACGAACTAATTAAATCCCGATTTATAGAGTTATTTGGTAATCCAGATTTATCACCGCAAAAAGCAGATTGGCAAATGGTTACTTCATTCAGCCAAATAGTTACAGGAACGACTCCAGCAACAGGAGATCCTGATAATTGGGATGGAGATATTCTATGGGTGACTCCAGCAGAAATTGAAAAAGAAGCATTTTATTTGTATGACACAGAAAGAAAGATAACTGAGAAAGGTAGAAAATCTAAAAGCCTATCATTAATGCCAAAAGGCACCGTTATTCTCTCTACAAGAGCTCCTATTGGAAAAGTAGCTATCGTTGGAAAAGAGATGACTTGTAATCAAGGATTTAAAAACTTCGTATGTAAGAAAAATGTAAATCCAGTTTATTTGTATTTTCTTTTGAAATACAACACTGATTACTTAAATTCAATCGGTTCAGGTACAACTTTT
>JAGBLL010000075.1 GCA_017635465.1 Bacilli bacterium | reverse complement strand
TCTATTTAATCCTTATATATAATAAAAAAGACCTACACATAGTGTAATGTCATTTCACTCATACTATTAATGTCATTTCACTCATAGCAATTTGCTATTAACGTCATTACATTAAGACACTATATACAGTACCCCTTTTTCTGGACAAAATTCTGTCAGAGAAAGGGGTTTTGTTATGGCAAGATGTGACGAGGATTTGCGAATATTTAAATATATTTGCAATATTTATTTTGTGGTATTATTTTTTTGATGATTAATTACGAATTAGCTTTATATATTATGGCCTCCATATTTTGGAGCGTGATTATAGTCATGATTGGTTTATCTTGGTTCTATGTGGCCGGTTTGTTTTTATCCATGAAAAGAATTAAAAAAGCCCCTCATAGTGATAAATACACCAAATTTGCGGTTTTGGTTCCTGCTAGAAATGAATCAGAAGTTATCAAGAATATCATGAGAGCGTTAACCGCTCAAACATATCCAAAAGAGTATTTTGATGTGTGGTTTATCGTCGAAAAAGATGATGACCCCACAATTAAGTTCGCTGATGAATTTGGTTTTAAGCATTTCGTTAGAGATGAAATGACCGAGCAAAGAAGAACTAAAGGCTTTGCCTTGCAAGAGTGTATTAGACATTTTAAAGCCAAAGGCTTGGTTTATGATGCCTATATGATCTTCGATGCTGATAATGTCATGGATCATGACTATATCGAAAAGATGAACGATTTAAGACAAACCGGTGTGGAAGTTGGTGTTGGTTATCGTAACTTTACTAATATCAATACCAATTGGTTAACTTCTGGTAGCGCAATTCTTTTTACATATATGAATTCCTTTACCAGCAAAAATAGGACCCTTCTTTTTAAGAAGGCTTTAATTGCGGGAACTGGATATTATGTAAATGCTGACATTATTGAAGAAGCGGGTGGTTGGATATTTACAGGTATGACTGAAGATACCGAATTCACGACATATTGTGAGTATCACAATATCAATATGTGTTATTACCCATTAATCAATTTCTATGACGAACAATCTCCATCACTTAAAACAAATCACAGTCAACACGTGAGATGGGTTTGGGGATTTATGATTAACCGCAAGAGATTTATTAAAGGCGGAAAGATGCATAATGCGACAAGTAAGGCTGTTAATAGAGCAGCTATATTTGAGTATCGTGTGGGCATTGTTCCATTTGCTGTTGCTTGCATTGTTGACATATTGTTATTGATTGGGGCAGTGATTCTATACGTCTTCTCCTTAAGACAAGATCCGAGCGTTTCAACAGCGTTTTTGATAAATATCATTACTTTTGCAGCGTTTTTGTATTTTATATTCGCTATAGCGGCAGTTGCCACGATTGCCCATAATTTCAATAAATTAAGATTAAAGTGGTGGATGATTATTTTAACTGTACTCACTTATCCATTCTATTTCCTTGATCTATTAATTGCTTTCTTACATGGTTTATTTGTGCCGCGCGTGAGAAAAACTTGGACACCCATTAAACATACTGGAAAAATAAAAGATAAAAGAGCAAAATCGGTTAGTAAAAATGAGAAATAATAAAGACTGGAAAAAAACAAAAACAATCTATTGGTCTGATGAACTTAACGATGATTTTGATGAAATATTAAAAGAAAGACCAAAAATTCCGAAAAATTACCGCTACATTAGGCGATTCCATGTTTTAGCGTGGATTGCTTATTATCTTATTGCTAAACCGATCCTTGGTATCCATTGTTTCTTCCTTGGAATTCGAGTGAAAGGCAAAAACAATCTCCGCCCATTAAAGAAAACGGGATATTTCTTATATTCTAACCACGTTGCCATTGCAGATGTTTTTAAGTTCGCTGCTTATGCGATTGGAAGAAAAAGAGTGAATATCATCGGATATTCCGATGCTTTATCTTTAAAACCAATTAGACCATTAATCAAAGCGCTAGGTTTATTACCAATTCCTACTGATTTTGGTAATCTAAAAAAACTTATAGATGCGATCCATCATTACATCAATGAAAAGGAAATCATATTGATTTATCCAGAAGCGCATATTTGGCCTTATTACACACATATTAGAAACTTTAAAGATGTATCTTTCTCTTATCCTGCGGAAATGAATAAACCAGTTGTTCCAGCGGTGACAATTTGGAGAGGAAAAGAAGGAAGAAAACCAAAACAAACAATTATCTTTTGTAAACCAATTTACCCAAATCCTGAGTTGACCCCTTATGAAAACAAAAAATTCCTCCATGAGCAATGTTTGCGCGAAATGAAGGAAGTTTCAGATAAATATCCACAGGTGGAATATATCAAATATATTCATGTGGAAGAATAAGCATCTTTCTTTACGATTCTAGTAATTACGTCTTCGACGATCGTGTTCAAGAGAATTAGACAAAGCTTTTGGGCATAAAGAAGGTGTTTTGAGATAAAATACAAAAAAGTAATAACTAGTTATTAATATAATTTTTAGCACTCTCACTTGCCGAGTGCTAATTTTGTGCTACAATGGAGTTATAAAAGGAGGATTAATTTATGCAAATGGAACAAATGCCTGACTATGAAAATGATAAAGATGTCCTTCAAAAATTTGGCCGTAACATTAACGAAGAAGTTAAGAAAGGGAAAATTGATCCCGTCATCGGTCGTGATGAGGAAATTAGAAAAATCATTGAAATATTAGCCAGAAAAACTAAAAACAACGTCATTCTTTTAGGTGAACCTGGTGTTGGTAAAACCGCAATACTTGAAGGTCTTGCGGAACGTATCGTCAAAGATGATGTGCCGACCATACTTAAGGATAAAACTATTTATGAATTAGATATGGGCGCATTAGTAGCGGGTGCAAAATACCGTGGTGAATTTGAAGAGAGATTAAAAGCAGTCCTTAATAAAATTAAGGAAAGCGAAGGAAAAATCATTCTCTTTATCGATGAGATCCACCTCATTGTCGGCGCTGGCCGAGCGGATGGTGCCCTCGATGCTTCTAACATGCTCAAACCGATGCTTGCGAGAGGAGAAATCGATTGTATCGGGGCGACGACATTAAAAGAATATCGTGAATATATTGAAAAGGACCGCGCTCTAGAAAGAAGATTCCAACCCGTTCTTATCAACGAACCGACTGTGGAAGATACTATTTCTATATTAAGAGGATTAAAGAATAGGTTCGAATCATTCCATGGTGTGAAGATTACCGATAATGCTTTAATCGCCGCGGCAAGTTTATCCAATCGTTATTTAACATCTCGTTTCCTTCCTGATAAAGCTATCGACTTAGTTGATGAAGCTTGTGCTTCCATCAAAGTGGAACTCGCCTCTATGCCTAGCGAACTCGATGAATTAGAGAGAAAGATTAGGCAATTAGAGATTGAAAAGGCCGCTTTAAAGAAGGAGAGTGATGAAGCGAGCATGAAGAGACTCGCAGATGTCGAAAAAGAACTCTCTTCTCTTAATGAGAAAGATAACGAACTCAAGGAGAGATGGAAAACTGAGAAAGATGAAATTCTCAAAGTTAAAGACATTAAAGAGAAACTCGAAAAAGCGAAGTTTGATTTGGATGTCGCTTTAAGCCATTCCGAATACGAAAAAGCGGGTGAATTACAATATAAAATCATCCCAGAATTAGAGAAGAAATTAAAAGAGAACGATAATTCTCAAAGCGAGAATAAACTCTTATCCGAAGTCGTGGATGAAGAACAAATCGCGAAGATTATCTCTCGTATGACCAACATCCCTCTCAGCAAGATTGAAAAAGGTGATAGGGAGAAAGTTCTCGATTTAAAGAAGACTTTATCAAAGAGAGTAATCGGTCAAGATGAAGCTTTAACTTTGGTTAGTGATGCGATTCTCCGTCAGAGAGCGGGGATTAAAGATAGCAATCGACCAATCGGTAGTTTCTTGTTCTTAGGTCCTACTGGTGTGGGTAAAACCGAAGTCGCTCGTGCTTTGGCGGAATCCTTGTTCGATTCGGAGAGTCATATCATCCGTATCGATATGAGTGAATATATGGAGAAATATAGCACTTCTCGTCTTATTGGTGCCCCTCCAGGTTATGTCGGATATGAAGAAGGCGGACAACTCACGGAGAAAGTGAGAAGAAATCCTTATTCTATCGTCTTATTCGATGAAATCGAAAAAGCTCATCCCGAAGTCTTTAATTTGTTATTACAAATGTTAGATGATGGGAGACTTACCGATAGTCAAGGAAGAGTCGTGGACTTCAAGAATACGATTATCATCATGACTAGTAATTTAGGTAGTGAATATCTCCTCAATAACGAAAGAGATAAAGTGGAAGGATTATTACATCAAACCTTTAAGCCTGAGTTCTTGAATCGTATCGATGAAATAGTGTACTTCTCCCCATTATCTAAAGAGACTCAATCTAAGATTGTTGATAAGATGCTTAACAATCTCAATGATAGATTAAAAGAATCTTATTATTCGTTCGAATTCTCTGACGCTTTAAAGAGTTGGATCCTTGATAGTGCTTATTCACCAATCTATGGTGCAAGACCGATTAAGAGATTCATCCAGAATAAAGTAGAGACCATTATTGCGAATAAGATTATTTCACAAGAGGTTGACACTAAACACAAATACTTAGTTGATTATAACGGCCAAGAAGTCATAGTCAAACAAGTTTAATCTTAGGGAAGCCACCCTTTGGGTGGTTTTCTTTTTTATCATCAATTTTTTACGGGACAGTTGTATCAAATAAGATAAACTTTTCCCTCTACATTTCCTGTATTTAACACAAAATGTCCAATTTTTGTCCCAAAAAAAGGGGGGCAAAACTCCGAGATTGGGAACATTGTATCAAAATGGAAACATTTTAATAGATGCGACTAGTAAAAAATGATATTCCAAATTTTATCTAGCAGTTTTCTATCTTTTATTCGTCTTATTAGTAGAGGCCGCTCAAAAAAGAATATAATAAAGAGGAAATGAGTATGAACAAATTCATGAAACAATCATCATTAGCTCTAATATTGTTAAGTGCAGTTGTTTTTAGTGGCTGTAAGGGTGTTGCTAAATCTAGCAGTAACGATGATTTAAGCATCTCTTCTTCAAATGACACAACTGAAGCCTATATCCGTGAACCTGATTATGGTGTGACAGTTATTAAGCAACCATACGAAGCCATTCCAAGAGAAGGATTAACATTCAAAATAGATAAAATTAAAAATGAATTCAATTTAAAGAATGGTGATCTTTATGTAAACGATGGTAAAGATAAAATATTACTAAATAGTGTCTACTCATTATTCTTAGCGGACGCTAATAAAGATGGTTATCTTGACTTTATTTATAGCACCGCAAGTGGGCGTTCAAGAAAAAATCTTGGCTCTTGGATAGGGATCTATGATTACCATAATGATAAAGAACTATATAGGTTAGATGACCCTATTCAATATGACTATCGTTTGCTCTTTGATGAGCACAAGCTTCATATCGAACAACTGATTACTGATTATTATGATTCTAATAATGTTTTAGAACTTGATCGAGTAGTGGGTAGAGGCATTTTAGATTATAGTCAATCAGACATTAAAACTAACTGGGAAAACTTCTTAAGAATAAATTCCTTTAATGTTAATGTCACTTTAGCGGATAAGTCTAGAACCCCTATAACCTTAAAACCAAGTGAAGAAAAGAATACATATATCATTGAACACGCTAGTGTGGACAATGCCTACTGCATAACCACTGAAATATTAAGAAATAACGGTGATTATGGCGACTTATGGACTAACTTACCAGTAGGTTATCGTTTAAACGAAGAATATCGCTTAGTGCAAGCTATCGCAAATAACCATGAAGATAACGTCATTGTGACTCTTAATTCAGATTATCTTAAACGCCAAGATAAAAAATCCGCTTTCATTGAAGCGTGTGTTTCTGGTTTTGACTTCAAACTTATTTTTGAATGCGACACCATTAACTATGACTCTAATGATAAAACACTTAAAGAAGTTTTAAACTGGGACATTAATCAAGAAGATTTAGTGGAGTTTTCTCATGAATATATCCCAGGTTCAAGCTTTGATCCATTTAAAGAAGAAGATTATCCGTTTATGTACGTTGCTGTCACTAACGGGGAAGAAGCCACAAAAACAAGTTACAATATGTTGGAAGGATTAGTGACCGAAATTGATCCAGCTTTAGTGAATAGGCTCGAAGATCCTAGTCATTATAACTTTAAGACTAATAATAAAGTTTATTCTTTCAATTCCCATAATCAATTCGTAGAATGCGACAATGTTTTCTATTTAATGATTTATGGCAAAGACTACTCTTATGCTACTAGTTTATCTACTGGCTATGTTCGCTTTAGAGATAGCCATGACGAGATAAGAGCGGAAGCCAATATCCCAGGAATCAGTGTTAAAGTAATTGAAAACGCTAATAAGATACTTTTTAAATCAAGTTCTATTAAAAAAGACGAAGCGAATGAGTATCAATTAAGCGCTGAATACACATTTACTATTGCGGGTAATCACTTCTATGTACGAGATGCAAAATCAATGCTTCTTGTAAACAATATGTACACGGAGATGTATACAGTTGTTTCTGAATACGATTTCTCATCATTATTCAAATAAATAATGCAATTAATCTATAGCCTCGTTCTGAGATGAGACCCTCCTGTTAGTTGGTCTAACATTTGGGTCTCATCTCACGATAGGGTGGTTTTTTATTACTTTAAGGTAGAACAATACTCTATATTATGGTAGAATATAAAGTGAAGAGGAGTCTTTTTGTGAATTACTATAAACTTATTAGATTTAAAGATAATGAATTTGAATTAGATGTAAATGTTTCACCTGAAGAAGATACAGTGTGGCTTACAAAGGATGAAATTGCCTTGTTATTTGAAAGAGATAGAACCGTTATTTCAAAACATATAAATAATATTTATAAAGAAGAAGAGCTTGATGAACAATCAACATGTGCAAAAAATGCACAAGTTCAATTAGAAGGCAAAAGAAAAATTGTTAGGACACATAAATATTATAATTTGGATGTGATAATTTCCGTTGGCTATAGAGTTAAGTCAAACAGAGGAATCGTCTTTAGAAAGTGGGCAAACAATGTTCTAAAACAATATTTATTGAAAGGATATGTTATTGATGGTGACCGAGTTACTGTTTCAAAAGAATCGTTCCTCGAACTAGAAAACAACGTTAGAGAGATTAAAAATGAAATAGCCGAGATCAAAGAAAAAACATTTATTGAACCTGTTAAGCAAAGGCTATTTTATGATGGCCAATATTTTGATGCATATGATTTTATTTGCTCACTAATATTTGGTGCAAATAAGTCGATTATTTTAATCAATCCATATTTAGACGAGACTGGTTTGCATTATTTTAAAAAGAGAAAAGATGGAGCAAAACTATGTGTTTGCATTTCTGATAGAAGCAAGCTAGATAAAAGCGATGTTGATATCTTTAGAAAACAATATGGACAGTTAGAAATTGTTAAAACTAATGCATTTCACGATAGATATTTGATTATTGATAATTCAATCTGCTATTCACTCGGAACATCATTGAACTATATGGGAAAAAGAGTGTTTGCAGTAAATAATATAACGGAAAAAGAAATAATAGATTTGATAATAAAAAAACTAGAGAAATAAACCGTTTGATAAAAGTGGTTAAAGGGGTCGAATTCGACCCGGTAAAAAAGGAGGCAAATATGCCAGCATTTAAAGTATTAGGAGATAGAATCAAAAAGATTCGTCTGGAAAACAATATGACTCAGCAAGAATTTGCGGAGGCTTTAGGTTACACTCATAAATCAATGGTTAATAAGATTGAAACAGGATTAACCGAAATGTCTTTTGACAAAGTAATAGCGTTAATCCTTATATTTAATGTAAATGCTGCTGAATTTTTAGATTTAAGTGATGCTGAAACAGATAAACTAATGAACATGGCGCTTGATGCTGATAAACCTGATTGGCGAAAGATATATCCACTTAAATCTAGAGATGAAAGTGTCATTTATATAAAACCAACATTAATTGCATCTACTAGAAATATCGAAGTCGGTAAATATTCATATTATGATGGTCAAAACTTTGCTAGTAGAGTAACTCATCACTATGACTTTTTAGGCGATAAGCTCATTATCGGTAAGTTTTGCCAAATTGGTCATAATGTAGAATTTGTTATGAATGGGGCTAATCATCAAATGAATAGCGCTTCCACTTATCCTTTTTATATTTTTAAAGGTTGGGAACAAAACCCACCAAAAATGAATGATCTACCATTTAAAGGTGACACAGTCGTGGAAAACGATGTTTGGATTGGCCAAAATGCTGTTATTCTTCCAGGCGTTCATATAGGTGATGGTTGCATTATTGGCGCTAACTCTGTCGTAGGTTCTGATATTCCTCCTTATTCAGTTGTAGTGGGTAATCCAGCTAAAGTTATAAGAAAAAGATTTGATGATGAAACGATTGAATTATTAGAAAAGCTCGAATGGTGGAATAAATCCGAAAAACAAATACAAAAGCTTATTCCAATTCTTTCTAATGGTGATATCGATTATGTTAAAAAAGAGCTAAAAACAATTCTCCAATAGGATGGTAATTATAGCGTTAAACACAGGTTGGCTGTTTTTTGTGTGACACATCTGTGACAGATGATGTTATAGAATAAGGCCAAACGAGGGAGAAATACATCATGAATAAAGGTTTATTACATGGTTTAACTAAAGACCAAATTGAAAGAGCGAAAGCTTGTTCTTCTGCTGAAGAATTGTTATCATTTGCTAAACGTGAAGGTATCGAATTAAATGAAGAACAATTAACCGCTATCTATGGTGGTGCTTGTACTACATGGGAACGTAAGTGTCCAAAGTGTGGATCAACAGAATTTGAAACAAGAGTTGTTAAAAAACCTATGGATATGGCTGGTGGCCAAACAGGCTATAAATGTAAAAAATGTCATCACTATTGGGTTGAAGACTAATTAACGTGTTAATTAAAAACCTCATCAGTTTAACATATTTCAGCAAGAAGTCCCCCACATCGACAAGAACTGCTCGATGGCTACCTCTACAGATGGGGGATGAATCGCTAATTATAAACGTTTATAAAAGCAAGTAATAATTATAAAATCTTTTTAAGAAAAATGTTGTGATTATATCAGTAATTTTGATATAATATAGATAGGACGTTGGGATATGGGAATGGACTAAAAAACCATTTCTGTATCCCTTTATTTATCTAAAATCTATGAAAAGAAAAG
>JAGBLL010000074.1 GCA_017635465.1 Bacilli bacterium | reverse complement strand
TTATTTTTTGAATGGCCATTATTTATCCCTCCTATCAAAAAGTTTTAGTTTATCTGTCAAAGACAGACGATATTCTCCAAGTGTCACTTTTGCAGTGTTAAAAGAACCTTTAAATTCCATCTTGGAGACAATGGTTTCATAGGTTTTATCTTCGTGGATGAATTTCACTATCGCTCCGACTTTCAAATCTTTTAAGGCCTCAATCTTATTTGTTAAGAAAGAGAAGTTAAAAGTGATGTTATGCTGTAGCGAAGAATCCACTAACGCTTTCGTGGCTTTGGTAAGTAATGAATCATAGTCCTTATCGCCATAGAATTCATATTTCATTTTGACTTTCTGAATCCTTTTTAAAGCTGGCGCGGTTGTTACTACATGACAATCGTTAGTTAATTAATACACGACTTGATTGGTATGAGTTGTATTTTCCGCTTTTGGGATATAGTAAACTTTGTTTAAACTTATCTCATTAGTGTCGTTAACATTGAGTTCTGTGATGGTTCCTAGGCTCGATTTCATGGTGATTCCGATTTTAGCGGACACCACCTTTATCTTGATCCTATAGAACTTACCGTTATTTAGGACCATTTCGTATTCGAGCCTAATTCCATAAGTTTTAGAAAATTCCTCAACTAAATCGAGGATGTTTTCTTTCTTATCAGCTTCATAGGTAAGGTTGCAGTTCTTTACCACTTCAATAGCGGTTTCTAAATACGAAACGTTCTGATATGTATCGCCAGAATACTTGAAGGTGTTATTAATTAGATTCACGATGAACTGCGCGGAGTTACCAGAGAAACTAGTAGGAAGAGGTACATCAACATCTAAAAGCGATAAATAATCCTTACTCTCTACTTTGGTCTGGCCATCATCTTCGCTATTAATGGAAGTCACTATTCCAATGTATGGATAACCCTTTTCTTTCACTAAAAGCAAGTCACCGACTTTGGCATTTAAACTTTGTTTATTGAGAGTGAATTTAGACTTTTGAGGCACTAATGCATCAAGGATGATATTAAAGTCATCGGTTGCGTAGGCGTAATCTAAAACACTTAAATCTTGTTCACTTAAAAAGATTAATTGCATAGCTTCTCACCATTTAATGAACCTTCCTTAACAGGTATGGCCAAAGCACCTGTGCAAGTTAGCGCAGCCGCTAGAGAAGATTTTGATGTTCCAGATGTCATCTCAGGCAATTCGCTAAATATGAAAGTGGTTGATGGAATGCTTACATGGGATGCAGTTGATGGGGCAACCGGCTATAAAGTCTATCTTAAAAAAGGTAGTTTTACCGTCGGAACATTTAATGTCGTTAATGAAGTAATGCCAATAAGTCAGATAGATCAAACAAAAGCTGATTCGGGTCAATATTTCTTAGAAGTTGCTGCTGTTGGTGTCTCTAAAAGTGCGATTATGCAATATTATTACACCAGTAATGTCGATAAACTTGAATCTCCAACAGGTTTGCAGTGGTTAGGGAATAACGCTGTTTGGGAATATAACACTGACCCTGAGGTGCTTAGCTATACATTGACTTTGTATGATTTTGATGGCGTTGTCGCTACGATTAATAACGCGACTGCTCCAACCGATTTAACTGAATACAATCCTCAAGATGGTTGGACCTTTAAAGTTCAGGCTAAAGGCGATAGCACATTATCTGCAAAAAGATCAAGCAACATAGTGGAAAGCCCTGCTAGGGGTTCTAGAACAAGAACTCTACCTTCAGTTGATTCAGGAAACACCCTCAACATGAAGATTAGTAATGGCGTTATGTCTTGGGATGCAGTTGATGGGGCGACCGGATACAAAATCTATGTTAAACAAAACGGTAACAATATTGCTGTCTTTGATACAACAAATCCTTTCTATCCACTTTCTACCGACATGGATAGTTTGAAGATAGATAGTGGCGAATATTTAATAGAGGTTGGTGCAAAGGGTGTACATAAACCAGATAGTATGCTTTGGTTCTACACCAGCCATGTTGACAAACTCGAAGCTCCTCATGGAGTACAATGGATAGGCTACAAGGCTGCTTGGGAAAGTGCAGAAGGTGCATCTTCTTACGATGTTTCTCTTTATAATCTTTCTGGCTTAGTTGTAACTATCCCAACCACAGAATGCTTATACGACTTCGAAGGCAACCTTCCACAAGATGGTTGGACATTTAAAGTTAAAGCAAACACAAATGGAACATTTAACGCAAAAAGAAATAGTTCTCTTACCGAAAGCCCTGCATTTGTTTCACAAAAATTCGATATAGGCGTAAGAATTGCTGGTTCTAATTATGATGGACAAAATCAAGGTGGCCAAGTCTATTTAGAAACTGATAAAGGAACCGTTGATTGGACTAGTGAAGGTGGTTTTTCTAAACAGGCCACATATGGATCTACCGCCACATTAAAAGCAAAGCCGGATAGTGGTTATCAATTCTTGGGTTGGAGATTAGATGGTGACTGGGCTTCTGAAGAATTAGAATACACATTTACTGTTAATGGTGGTGGAACTTATTTCGCGATGTTCCAAAAGGTTGATTTTTACTTTGTTATGCAGCCAACTAACGAAACTGTAGGTGTTGGAAACGCAGTAAATATCGTTTGGACAACAAATTATGTTCCAGATAGTACGGAAATTCAAAATTGGGACGAAAACGCTCAAGAATGGGATCAATGGGATGTAAATCATCCGACCAATCAACAAGATGATTACGATTTCCAAAACGATGTGGTAGGAGCCATTCGCTTCCGTTTGGTTGCTACTTCCACAGCTTATGGAACTGCTATTAGTGATGAATTTACCGTTACTTGGGTTGAACCAAATATTACTTTAATTGATGCCACAATCGCTGAACCAGTTGGTGGAGAACATCCAAGTTTTGAATTGAACCTCAATACTGAGACTTGTACTTATAGTTATTTATCTTGGTACGATGGCAGTACAAAAATGACTGCGTCAGATATATTTGTCGCTGGTAAAGAGTACAAGCTACAATTTATTCTTAATACAAATTCAGGTTATCAATTCACTAATGAAACTATCTTTAAAGTCAATGGCGTTCAAAATGTTGAAGGACCAAATCAATATGGCTTTAAGAGTTACTATTTTACTGCGAAAGCACCAGCTGTCACCGAATATGATGTCACTTATTCTCCTGGAGAAGGACAAGGTAGCACAGATTTAAATCAAGTAGTAGCAGGAACAACTATTACATTGGTGGATCCTCAAACATTGAATTTTGCTCCTGTTGATGGAATGATGTTCGATGCCTGGAGCATCAATGACGAAAGATATGAAATTGGTGATGAGTATGTTATTAATTCTGACACACTTATCATTGCCTTATGGAAGAATATTCCTGTTACCGCGACATCATTGACTGCTTCTTATAGTGGTGGAGACATTAATGTCGGAGATAAATTAGATACTTCTAAGATTTCAATTACTGTGAACTATAGCAATGGCACAAATCAAACTGTCGCTATCGAAGATGCCGAATTCTATTTAGGCGCAAATAAAATCACAGATATCAAAAATTACCAATTTAATAATGCTGGCATCAACCAAATCACCATCAAATATTTAGGTTTAGAAGCAATAATCAATGTTACTGTTGTTGATCCAGTCGCTCCTAAAACATTGACCGGCATTGAAATTACAGGAACTTATAAGACCGAATACACAGTTGGAGAAACTTTCTCAACCGAAGGTATCGTTGTTAAAGCTGTTTATTCAAATGGCGATAAAGAAGAAGTCGCGTTAAACGAAGTCACATTCTCCGGCTACAACATGAATCAAGCTGGTAATCAAACAGTAACAGCGACTTGGAATGAATTATCTACAACTTTCCAAATCTTAGTTAAAGAAGCACCAGTTAATCCAGAAAAGACATTAGTCTCTATCACTTTATCCGGCAATCAAAAGACCGAATTCACAGTGGGTGATACATTCTCCGCTGAAGGATTGGTGGTCACCGCTCATTATTCTGATGATAGCAGTGAAACAATCGATTTAAATAACGTCGAAATCACTGGCTATAACATGAACCAAGAAGGTAAGCAAACCGTCACTGTTTCTTATCAAGGCAAAACTGCGACTTATGAAATAACAGTCAAAGCCAAAGACACACCAGTGACTCCTGATGATCCAGTCACTCCGAATAAGAGCTCTGGTTTACCAGCTGGCGCAGCAGTGGGCATCGTTATCGGTTCCGCTTTAGTCGTAGGTGTTGGAGGATTCGCTCTAGTTTGGTTTGTTATCAAAAAGAAAACATGGGCAGACTTCTTAGCCTTATTCAAAAAGAAATAATCGATAAATAATTATGAATTCGCTCATATAGAAATATGTGGGCGTTTTCTTTTTCCTATATAATAAATACATCTCATTAACAATATATGTATCCAAGGGATGCATTATTGATTGACCCTTATGGGTCGCTTTTTCTTCCTTGGTAAAATATATAAGGATAGTCGCGGG
>JAGBLL010000008.1 GCA_017635465.1 Bacilli bacterium | reverse complement strand
TTAATAAATTAAAAGCCGCGAGAGAGCAAATCGCTAACCTTGAAAAAGAATTAGAAGTTAAATCAGTAGAGATTTCCAAAATCAAAGTCGAAGCAGAAGCGAAAAATAAAGTCGCCCAATCAAAAGCTGAAATTGTCGGAGGTGAAAGCAAAATCGCCCAGGAAGAAGAAAAGAAAGTAACAGAAATGAAAGCCAAAATAGAAGAAGAAAGTGCTAAATGTCAAGCTGAGTTGAATAAGTTCAAACCTATAATGGATAACTGTATGACCTTGGCTAAATCAATTAAAAAAGAAGATTTAGATAAAGTAAGACAAATTAAGCCAAAACCACCAGATAAAATTATGAACATCATTATCGCTATGAGATTGATGCTCGCTGGTCAAATAAATGATTATATACCAATAGAAGTCGATAATAAAGCCTTACCGAAAAAGAACGAAAAAAATGATATATTAGCTCTTTTATTAGATACAAAAAAACTTATTGAAGGATTGCAATATTTCCTCGAAGTTATTAAACAATTTAAATATAACACTAAAAACTTTGATAATTTAGTTGCAAGATTCCCTGATTATTTCAAAGAAGAACTTTTCGATAAAAACGCGGAAGAATCTGCTAAAGCATCAAAGGGTGTTGATATCTTATTCAAATGGTTATATTATATGAACTCGTTCTATAACGCAGCAAAGACTGTTGAACCTATGCAGAAAAATGTAGATGAGAAAACAATCGAATTAAAAGAAGCCACTGAGAAATTAGAAATTGTACAAGAAAAAGTAAGAAAATTACAAGAAGAATTAGATATAGTAATGGCCGAGAAAAATAAAGCAGAAAGAGAACTTAATGAGGCTGTAACAAATGAAACAAATTGTAAAAATAAATTAAGTTTAGCTAGAAGATTCATTGGTGCTTTAGGTTCTTCAAGTGAACGTTGGACAGTAAATATTCAGGAATACAATGCACAATTAGAAGTAATGATCGGTGATGTCTTGATTTCATCAGCGTTTGTTTCTTATTGTGGTCCTTTCCCGAAAAAATACAGAGAAGGTATTAAAACATCATTCTTCGAATTCATCGAAGCGAATAATATACCAAAAAGTGAAATGGCTATGGATCCTCTTAAAATATTAACTAACGATGCAGAAAAAGCAAAATGGAATAATCAGAAATTACCTGCAGATCCAGTCTCAATCGAAAATGCTACTATATTAACTAATTCAGAAAGATGGTCTTTAATGATCGATCCACAATTGCAAGGAATTAAATGGATCAAAGAAAAAGAAAAAGATAATGGACTTACTTTATTAAGAATGAATAACAAAAAATTAATAAATATCATAGGAGAATGCATCGAGGACGGTAAAACTGTCGTCTTAGAAAACTTAGATGAAATGATCGATGCTACTTTATCCCCTATTATCGGTAGAAATGTATTTAAAGGAAAATACTATAAATTAGGTAATAACCAACATGAAATTCATAAGAACTTCAGATTCATAATGCATACTAAATTATCAAATCCACATTATCCCCCAGAAATTCAAGCTGAGGCTTGTTTAATCAACTTCGCTGTTACTGAAGATGGTCTTGCTGATCAATTACTTGCAATTATTGTCAAGATGGAAAGGCCAAAATTAGCCCGAAGAAAAGAGCAAGTTATTCAAGAACAAAATGAGTGCAAGATTAAATTAGGAGAATTAGAAAATCAAATATTAACTGATTTAAATACTCCGGGAGATCCTTTAGAAAATGAGCCTATGGTAGAAAGACTTGAAAATTCAAAGAAAGTCTCAGAACAAGTTTCTATAGCAATGAAAGAATCAAAAGAGGCCGAGAAAGAAATAGCAGAATCATCCAACTTTTATTCCCCGGCTGCGGTAAGAGGTTCTTTAATATTTTTCCTTTTCACTGAATTATATAAATTACATACTTTCTATAAATTCTCTTTAGAATCATTTATATTTGTCGTAAGAAGAGCCATCAAAGACGTCGCTGCAAGATGGAAAGCGAAACTTCATCCGGAAGATAAAAAGAAAAAAGAAGGAGAAGAAAAAGAAGAAGGCGGTGAACAAGAAGAACAAGCTAAAAAAGAAGAGGAGAAAAAAGAAGAAAAACCCGCTGAACAATTAGTTCAAGCTGAGCAACCACCAAAAGAAGGCGACGAAGAGAAAAAAGAAGGAGAAGAAGGCGAAGAGAAAAAGGAAGGTGAAGAAGGCGAAGAAAAGAAAGAAGGCGAAGGTGAAGAAAAGAAAGAAGGAGAAGAAGGTGAAAAGAAAGAAGAAAAGAAAG
>JAGBLL010000073.1 GCA_017635465.1 Bacilli bacterium | reverse complement strand
AATTACCAAAAAGCCTTTAAATGGTGGTTAATTGAGGCTTTGATTTGAAAGGTTCAGTCATCCACGTAACGGGCTATAACGAAATAGTTGAGGATAGAGAGTGGGACTATTCAGCAGAACCATTGACCTGTAGATAAGCTGTAAACAGTGAATTCACGAATAGCAGAGTGGCAATAAGCTGATCGAATCTTCAAGGCTTCAACTAAGCATCATTTAAGGGTTACTTAGTAAAAAAACATTGACAACAGGTCACATCATAGCAGCCCATTGATACTGAGATCGCTAGATTTCTTGAGTGGGAATTCCCCCCCTTTTTTTATGAGAAGGGAAGAAAGTCACTCATCTACAAGAATATCTCTTTTCTACATCATTTTTACTTCTTGGTTAGTATATATTAGCCTTTTTTGTAGGTGTCAATAAAATTGACAATTAATTTTCTAAAATTGTGATATATTATTTTAATATATGATTGGTATTATTATCGCTAGTGTCATCTTAGGTATTCTCGCATTCCTCTTCTTAGTGGTCTATATTTTATATCGCATTACTTATTATTCACCTTTTAGAAAACAGTTATGTGATTTTGAATTACAAAGATCTAAAAATTACAAATCATATCCACCTTTAAGAAAAGATCTAACTGATAAATTCATGGCAAGAGCCTATGAAGACGCCTTTATTGAATCATTTGATAAATTAAGATTACACGCGAGAGTATATACAGTTAGAGGGGCAAATAATAGAGTTGCTATCTTATGTCATGGTTATAGAGGAACAGCCTATCGTGATTTTGCCGCGGCCTCTAAAGTATTAATAGAACTTAAATACAATGTCATTTTAATTGATCAAAGAGCGCATGGTCTTAGTGATGGTCATAAGATTACTTTTGGTATTAGAGAATCACAAGACTTATTATCTTGGATTAAATACGCGAAAGATAAATTTGGTCAAGAACTAGAATTAGTGTTATTTGGGGTATCAATGGGTGGACATACTGTTTTAAATATCGCTGATAAATTAGATGAAAATGTCAGAATCATCGCTGATAGTCCATATACATCCCCAAGAACAATATTAAGAAATTCAATTAAACAAATACATTTACCAAGGTTTATTGTTTATCCACTTGTTAATTTAGCGGGTATTATCTATACCCATGAAAATATGAACCGTAATAATCTTGTGGAATCATTAAAAGATAGTAAAAACGAAATATTAATCATTCATGGTACAGAAGATAAAGTCGTACCTTATGAAGATAGCATGTTATTATCCGCGAAATATAATCGCAGAGTTAGATACGAATTATTTAAAGGTGGTCATCATTGCACATCATATCTCGTAGATTATGAAAGATATGTACAAGTAATAAAAGATTTCTTAACTCAACGTGTAAACTATTACCAAGGGAAATTATTTGATGAATAAAAAGCTTTTAATGACATTACCAATAATTGCTTTATTATCATTCGCCTCTTGTCAAAACAATAACAAAGGTAGTGGTTCTTCTTTTTCTTTGGTTCCTCAAATAAGTGATAATACTTCGGGCACTAATATTCCTTCAATATCAGTACCTGATCCAGCTTCAATTAATTCACCTTATATTGTTGATGAATTTGTCTTAGTGACAAGCGATGGCGCTTTCACTAATGAAAATAACATCTATAACATAACTAAAGCTGGTACATATACCGCTAGTGGCGCTTTAGTGGGTCAAATTGTTATTAATGCTTCTGAAGATGATAAAGTCATCCTCATCCTTAATAATGCTTATATTAGTTATGATAAAGATTCGCCTATTAAGGCTATTAATGCGGATGAATTAACAATTAACGTTAAAAACGGTAGTGAAAATCTAGTCAAAGATTTAAGAAAAAATAAAACAGTGGAAGACGCGACTGTTGGAGAAGGGGCTATTACCGCTAAAGTTGATTTAAAAATTAAAGGCACAGGGTTATTAGTTATTGAAGGTAATTATAATAACGGCTTACATACTTCTGATGATTTAAAAGTGCAAGAAGCCACAATTAAATCAACAGCCTATAATAACGCTTTAAAAGGTAACGATAGTGTCACTATTACAAGTGGTACTGTTTACGCGATTAGTCAAAACGGTCAAGGTATTAAGACCAAAAATAGTGATGTCTCTTCTAAAGGCAACCAAAGAGGTAATATTGATATTAATGGTGGCACTGTTTATATCGATAGTGTTTATGATGCCCTTGACGCTTCCTATAACGTTAATATCGATCAAAAATCAAATACATATCCAACGGTAGTTAATATTAAGACAGGTAATAACTCTACATATAAAGCTAATTACGATAAAGTATCATCCGCGAAAGCCATCAAAGCGGACAATATCATTAATATCAATAATGGTTATATCACTTTAGCGGCATCTGATGACGCTGTTCACGCTAATTATGGTGCGTCTTTAGATAATGGTGCTACTGGTATTGGTAATGTAAATATCAATAACGGTACGCTTTTAATTGCCTCAGGCGATGATGCAATCCACGCTGATAACACATTATCTATCGTTGGTGGTAATATCGTTGTGGCTGGTTCTAATGAAGGATTAGAAGCTAATCATATTAATATTAGTGGTGGTGATACACATATATATGGTAAAGATGATGGTATCAATGCTTCTAAAAAGATTAATGAAACACCCACTATAGAAGTTAGTGGTGGTTATTTAGATATCAGTGTCGCTAATGGCGATACAGACGCGATTGATTCTAATGGCTCATTTACACAAACTGGTGGTGTGATTGTTTCTCGTGGTGGTCCAGGAGTTAAAGGCTCTAGAATGTCTACAGCTTTAGACTGTGATGGAGCGGCCACAATAAGTGGTGGTACATTTATTGCCTTTAATGGTTTAGAAAAACAACCAACTATCACTAGTAATGTTTATAAAGCTGCGACATTATCTAATAGTGTTTCTGATCAACCAGGTGGTAACCCTCCTGGTGGAGATCATAAACCAAAACATTTAGATGATAACGTTCCAAGTTCATTTGAAGCGGGTAATTATAAATTAAGTGGTAAAGGTATTGATATATCATTTGTTAACAATTATCAATATGGTAGTTTTACTATTTATTCATCATTATTATCGCTTAATGAAACATATACATTATTTAGAGAAGATAATGCTTTATTAAGTTGGGAACAATTCTCCGCTAACGTCACTATCTAAATATCAACATGAATAAAAATAAAAAAGACTTAATATTAGCCATTATCTTTACCGTTTTAGCGGTATCTATTAATGTCTATATTATTTATCATTCTTGTTTAAGTGGTTCTGATAGTAGTGAAGCTTCAAAAGGTGTAGTGGATATATTAAAAGATTTTATTAACTTCTTTAAAGCGGACACGATTAATGCTTCTAATTATGATGCTTTTTCTGGTTTTATTAGAAAAGCAGTCGGTCATTTTGGTTTATTTGTGGTAAGTGGCTTATTAACTTCAACATCTTTATATTTTTGGTTAAAAGACCTCAGATGGTATAAGTTTTATTATGGAATCATTATTAGTTTCTCTTTTGGTGTCCTTCTAGCGGCATTAACGGAAATCATCCAATTAAATGTTCCAAATAGAAGTGGTGAATTTAAAGATGTCTTAATTGATTCATCAGGTTATTTATTAGGTTTAGGTATTATTGTGATAATCGTGTTCTTGGTTATTAGGCATAAAACCAAAAAGAATCAGGTTAACAAAGAATCTATGAGCGAATAGCATATCTCTTTATCACCTACATCTAATATCATTGTTATCTTATTGCCAGCGTCTTTACTAGATGAACCACTCATATAGATCTTTTCGTTATCACTCTTATAATCAATAGCGATATATCTATCGTGACATCTATTATTGCTAGGTTTTATAGCGACTTTTAAATCGCTTTCTTTTATAAAGTCTTCTAGGTATTCATCTGTCACTGGATTATTAGAAACATTATCCGAGATGATAGTGATACCAACTCCTTTGTTCGCAGACAGTAATAGATGCAGCGTTTTTATGCTTATATAATCATCAATAACAATAATGGAAGATTTAGCTAAGGAATATATTGTTTGATAGGCAAGGTCCGCTTCAATTTTTTGACCGTCCATAATAGCAAATCTCTTATGCGTAGACGGATCGATAAAGTTATCCATCACTATTTCAAGCTTGTTTTCCATAGTTTCAAATCGTTTGTCATATGATGCAAATTTATCATTGATTATGGATGCGTTGTTTAGCGCTAGAGTGTTTTCCACTATATAGTCTTTCATCTTTTTAAATAACCTTATTAATGCTTTGCTTTGCTTAATCGCTAATTCACCTTTAAGGACTGTCATAAGCATATAAATACCTTGTTCAGTAAAAGCATAAGGAAGATAAACTCTACCGCCTTTAATACCTTTTGCTTGCATTATCGTGGTCGATATTTGCGACCTCGATGCTGGGGCATCCATCGTGGTAACATTTTGTGACCTCGATAAAATATCTATTTCATTTCTAGTGATTCTAAACATGAAATCTTCATCAAATTTATCAATGTTTCTTTTAACTTGTTCGTTAAATCTTTTTGTCTCATATCCATATATCCTAGCTAAATCAAAGTCTAACATTACTCGTTGTCCTTTAATTTCATAAATCATAGCTTCAATGCTTTCTTGAGTAAGATTTATTTCTTCTAATTCTTCATTTGTCATAAAAAGACCTCCTATATGTTTAAGTAGGGAAACAAACTCAATTTTGTCCAAAAAAATTTATAAAAACATAAATTATTAATTTTGCTATTAGCAAATGAGTGTGGCATTATATAAATGCAAATGAAAAAGAAAGATATTAAGAGATTTGATTTAGATAAACCTTTTAATCCTGAAGATATTAAAGGCTTAGATATTAAAGAACTAGAACAGCTTAGTAATGATGTTAAAAATGAAATTATTAAAAGCTGTGCGAAAAATGGTGGTCACCTTGCTAGTTCATTAGGGGCTACTGATTTAACTGTCGCGTTACATCATTACTTTAATCTTCCAAATGATAAAGTGATATTTGATGTTGGCCATCAATGTTACGCTCATAAGATATTATCGGGAAGAAGCTTAGATAGATTAAGAAAAAGCGATGGTGTATCTGGTTTCCAAAGAAGAAGTGAATCAGAATATGATCCATATGAAGCAGGGCACTCTTCTACCTCTATAAGCGCGGCGATGGGATTAGCCTTAGCCCGTGACTTAAATAAAGAGAAATATGAAGTCATCGCTGTCATTGGTGATAGTTCTTTTGCTAATGGAGTGGCGTTTGAAGGATTAAATAACCTCGCTAACTTTAATCATAAAGTCATCATCATTATTAATGACAATAATCGTTCTATTGGTGAAACACATGGCTTATTACATAACTATTTTGAAAGATTTAGATTATCCAAATCATATTTAAGAAATAAAGATCGATATCAAAGATTTCTAAAAAAGACTTTCTTAACTAGATGGTTCTATTATTTAACTAGTTGGGTAAAAGGTTTATTTAGAAAAATATTTATTAGAAGTAACGTCTTTACAAAGATGGGTCTTTATTTCATCTCTAATGTTGATGGACATGATATCAAACAATTAGAGAAAGCCTTTAAATTAGCAAAGAACTCCCCTAAGACAGTAGCGATACATGTGACCACAGTTAAAGGTAAAGGTTATCAATACGCTGAACAAGATGATGTTGGTAATTGGCATGGTGTTGCCCCTTTTGATATTGAAACAGGCAAGCCATTAAAAGAAAGAGATCCTAAATATATATCTTGGAGCCAAGTATACGCTCAACTATTAAAAGAAAGAATTGCCACTGATGAACGCATGGTCTTAATTAATCCCGCGACCATGGTGGGTTCATGTATTGATGATTTATTAAAAAAATATCCTGATAGAGTATTTGATGTTGGTATTTCTGAAGAACATGGTGCGGTTTTTGCCGCGGCTATTGGATTAAATAAAGATATCCATGCCTATTATTCTATCTATAGCACTTTCTTACAAAGAAGCTATGATGAAATTAGCCATGATGTTGCTAGACTTGATAGTGATGTGACTTTCTTAATTGATCGCGCTGGATTACCTGGGGAAGACGGTGAAACACATTCAGGTATTTATGATGTTGCTTATTTAATGAGTATTCCTAATGTCGCTATCTGTATGGCTAAAGATATGAAAGAAGCCATTGATTTATTTAATTTCTCTACCATCTATACCCATCCATTAGCGATTCGCTATCCAAAAGATATCACTCCAATAATCGAAAACCACGAACCACGTGAAGTGAAATTAGGGGAATGGAAAGTAGAAGTTAACGAAGGTGACACTGCGATTATCTCTTATGGTCCTGTTATTGACCGCCTTATTGAACATTTCAAAGGCTATACCATTGTTAACGCAATGTTCTTAAGACCAATTGATATTGAAGTATTAAAGTCATTAACTAATAAAAAGAAAATTGTTATTTATGATATCTACGCTACAAAAGAGGGCTTTGCCTCTTATGTGCTTAATTATCTTAATGAATTAAACTATCAAGGTGAAGTTAAGATACTTGCTATACCTAATGAATTTATTAAACACGGTAACGTATTAGATCAAGTCAATAATCTACATATCGCTTTTGATGATTTAAGAAAACTACTCTAAAAGACTTTCGTCGGAAATTTCGACAGAACTACAAACAGAGCGTTTGTTGCGTTATTTATACGCTGTTTTTAGGTAAGTGTTTCACCAGAAGAACAAGCTGTTGCAAAAAATGCAACGGCTCAAAACGAAGGCGGGTTCCTGCTCAAACCACAATATTGACATTGTATTCTAATGTTTACATCTTGAATGCATTAATGCTATCATGGATGTATCAAAAATGTACAAATCATTTTTTGCGAAGACAAAAACGGTCATTCGGAGTTATATGAAGAACTATGAGGACTTGGGAAGATTATAAGAAAGAAACAAAAGAAGTTAGCAACTTGGCTAAGCAAGATATTGAAGAAATGGAAGTGCTTGCTGCTATTGTCACGAAAATTATCAATAAGCGTAATGAACTAGGATATACTCAAAGGGAGTTAGCGGTTATCTGTGGTCTTCCTCAATCGTCTGTAGCAAGAATTGAGGCATGTGTCGTAAAACCAAATGTTGAAACACTTATCAAGATTATGAAACCGCTAGGTTTGACTCTTTCTGTGGTTAATGTTGAGAACATTAAATAAAGCAATGTGCAATAAATGCACATTAGGTCAATGGTCAGACTCACTATTCTGAATACTATAATTTAACATGATTGATAATTATGATGGCATTGAGACATTGCATAAAAGAGTGGAATTGCACTAGATATTATATAGAGTGCCAAAATGGTACATATTAAATAACTGAATATGCCAAAAGAGATTAAATAATTGTATAATGGCATATATCTACCATGATTAAGTTATTAAAACCTATTGCCCACTGCTATGGTGTGATAAACGCTATTGAGTTAGCGAAAAAAGTCGCTAACGAAAACAAAGGTAAGAATATCTATGTTTTTGGTTTACTCGTGCATAACGAAGAAGTAACTAAAGAACTAGATAACTATGGCATTAAAACAATAGATTTAACTTTCTTAGATCCAATAGAGGAACTAAATAAGTTTGATAAAAACGATATCGTAATATTTACCGCACACGGTCATCCTAATAAATATGAAGAAATACTAAATAAACGAGGTATCACTTATTTTGATGCGACATGTCCTCGAGTTAAGGATTGTTTTAACGCTATTAGAAGCGCTAAAGAAACAATCTATATTGGTAAACGTAATCATCCAGAAGCTAATGCTGCATTAACGATGAATGATCATGTGTTGTTTTATGATATTAATGACCGTTTTGACTATTCGCTTGTCAAAACAGATAATCCTTTAGTCATTAATCAAACAACATTATCATTCTTAGAACTACAAGATATCCATCAAGAAATAAGAAAAAATATTAAGAATCCTAATATTATTGATGAAATATGTAATGCGACATTATTAAGACAAAAAGCCATTAATGAATTAGGGGGTGAGATAGACACTGTTATCATCGTTGGTAGTAAGAAATCATCTAACACTATGAAACTATATGAAGTGGCTAAATCTAGACACCCTGATAAGAATATCTATCTATTAGAAAATATCGAACAATGTAAAAATATGAATATCAAATATAAAAACGCTGTCATTGCCAGTGGTACATCCACACCAATGAACACGATTAATCAAATAAAAGAATATCTAGAAAAACAGTAATAATGCTTGAATGCTCCATAAAATCCAATATAATTGTATTTGAAGGTGCAAAAAGTATGATTTTTACTATCAATCAATTAAAAGAACGATATAGTGATTACGCCAATCCTCTGGATAAGATAAAAAGGGATTGCGATGCTGGTATTTTATTTCGCCTTAATAGAGGGCTTTATGAAGATAACCGTCATGCTGAACCAATGTATCTTGCAGCTTCATTACTAGGACCATCTTATATAAGTTTCGATTATGCTTTATCTTACTATGGTCTAATACCAGAAAAAGTGGTGGCTATTACGTCCGCCTCTTTGTCAGTTCATAAAAATAAAACCTTTGTCAATTTTTTCGGAAGATTTGAATTTACTGATATACCCGCTAAGGCTTTTCCTAGTGGTACTATTTATGTTTATGATGGTGAATACGCTGCTAGAATCGCAACTAAAGAAAAAGCGATTTGTGATTCGCTTTGTAAGTGGCCAGTAGTGCGTAGCGTTAAGGATTTAAAGCAATTAATGTTTGAAGATAAAAGAATTGATGAAGACGAGTTTGCTAGTTGTGATTTTGAAAAACTATTAACTCTTGCATCGCTTTATCATAAGACGAATCTCGATTTACTAATAAAGTTAATCAGAAAGGAATATAAGCATGAATGACGCCATTGAGACAATGCTAAAAAAATATCGCATCGAAAATAAAAAAGACAAAGAGAATGCAATAAAAGAAATAATTCAAGAAATAGTACTTTCTGGTTTATCTCGTGGAGGCTTTTTTGATAAGGCTGTTTTCTATGGTGGAACATGTTTAAGAATATTTCATCATCTTGATAGATTTAGTGAAGATTTAGATTTCGCATTATTAGAACGAGATGATAGTTTCAACATAGAAGAATATTTCCCTTCAGTAAAAAAAGAATTAGCGGCGTATGGTTTGGAAATGGAAGTGAATAGGAAACATAAAACTTCAGAAGAAAAAGAAATACAAAGCGCTTTTGTTAAAGGAAATACCCAAATGCTGGTCCTAACCTTTTTCCCGAACGATAAAGTCAATGACATAGTTAGTAACCAATCAGTAAAAGTTAAGTTTGAAATAGATACTGACAATCCGTCAGGTGGAATAGTGGAAAGCAAATATAGCCTCCTACCATCCCCATACGAAGTTAAGGTGTTTGACAAAACAACATTGTTCGCAGGTAAGGTTCACGCTATTATATGTCGTGACTATAAAAATAGAGTCAAAGGCAGAGATTATTATGATTATCTCTTCTATTGTGCTAGAGATGTAAAACTCAATCTTAAGTATCTTGAAAATAAATTAAAGAATTCTAAAAAGATTGATAATAGTGTAGTCTTAGACATCACATTAGTGAAAAAAATGCTTAAGGATAAGTTTGAGTCACTAGATTACGAAGCTGCTAAAAAAGATGTTAGCAATTTTGTTAAAGATCAATCTAGTTTAGATATATGGGGAAAGGATCTATTCCTATCTACCCTTGATAAGTTATGTTGATAAGGAGTACTGTTTATGGGCGAAACAAGAAACACAATTAATCACGTTGCCTTAATTATGGATGGCAATGGTCGTTGGGCTAAAAAAAGAGGCCTACCAAGAACTAAAGGCCATGAAGAAGGATGTAAAAGAATTATTGAGATATTTGACGCTGTTAAGGCTAATCATATCTTTTGTATGACTTTATATGCTTTCTCTACTGAAAACTGGAATAGACCAAAAAGTGAGATAACTTTGTTATTCCAATATCTAGATAAGTTCTTTAAAGATAATATCGCTACGATGATGAGAGATGGTGTTCGAGTGCAAGTGATGGGGGATATATCTAGATTACCTAAACATAGCCAAAAGACAGTTACTAAAGCCATTGAACAAACTAAAAATAATAACAATTATGTTTTTAACATCGCCTTAAATTATGGTTCTAGACAAGAACTAGTTAAAGCCACCAAAGAAATCGCTCAATTAGTAAAAGAAAATAAGTTAGATATTAATGATATCAATGAACAAACAATTAGTGATCATTTATATACATATAACTTACCTCCAATTGATTTAATGATTAGAACAAGTGGAGAACAAAGATTATCTAATTATCTTCTTTATCAACTAGCCTATTCAGAATTCATCTTTACTCCAACATATTGGCCAGACTTTACAAAAGATAAATTCGAAGAGTGCTTAAAAGAATATCAAACTAGAGATAGAAGATACGGCAAGATTGAAGAATAGAGTAACTTCCTCTATTTTTCATTTATTTGTCATCATTGTTGTAACTTGAAAAACTAAATTCCGTTTTTAGAATTAAAAATTTTTGTGAAAGATTAAATTCCATTTAACGGAATTTTTCTTTATGTAAATCGGAATTTAGTATTTCAAACTCTTGCAAAACAACAAAAATAACGATAAAAATAGAGTTAGGAAAGCATACGAAAAGCTTACGGTAAATTCCGTTGTAAGACTAAATTCAGTTTGTCATGTGCTTCCAATTATCGATCCGAATAGTGCGGTTACTATTTGGATTTTTTTAATT
>JAGBLL010000072.1 GCA_017635465.1 Bacilli bacterium | reverse complement strand
TTTAGACCGGTTGCGATGAGCGTTCCCGATAATTTACAGATAGCGCAAACTTTACTATACGCTGAAGGATTTAAAAACGGCGACATTTTAAGCAAAAAAGTAACTACGCTTTTCACCTTATGTAAGCAAGGCCTTTCTTATCAGCAACATTACGATTGGGGTTTACGTTCTTTGAAAACGATATTAACGGTTGCTTCGCAACAAATCCAATTATTCATAAACGAAGGCAAAGTGGCCACTTATGAGGAAGAAACTTCTATCTTAATCAAAGCTATAAGAATTAATGTTTTATCAAAATTAACTTTTTCTGATTCGCAATTGTTTAATTTATTAATACAGGACGTTTTCCCTGGTATTGACATGAGTGATATAGTTTATGACAATCTAAATAAGGCCTTAATGGAGTCTTATAAGGATTTGCATTACGAATTTATCGACAGTCAATTTAAAAAAGTTGTCCAATTCTATGAAGCTTGTAGACAAAGAATGGGCGTTGTTATCGTAGGACCTTCTGGTTGTGGGAAAAGCGCGATATGGAAATTATTGGAAGATTCTTTCCATAAATTAAATCAAAAAATTGTAGTACATATAATAAATCCTAAAGCTATGGATAGGAAATTGTTATTAGGGTATATGAATCATGATACTGGTGAATTCACCTACGGTGTCTTGACTAAGTGTGCGAGGGAGATAGAAAAAGAGCCGTCTGATGTTAAATGTTGGATTATCTGTGACGGTGATGTCGACCCGGAATGGATCGAGGCGTTAAATTCCGTTTTGGACGATAACAGATTAATGACGATGCAAAACGGAGAAAGAATTCATTTCGGGAATAATGTTAATTTCATATTCGAGACTGATTCGTTAAAATTTGCTTCACCTGCCACTGTTTCTAGAATGGGTATTATTTATATGAACCAGGAAGATCTTGATATAAATTCGATATATAATTCATGGATAAATAAAACATTACCAGAAAAAGGCGACGTAATAAAAACGTGGTTTAGTAACTATTTCGAAGAAATATATAAAAATTACCGAGAAACTTTCAATCTCCAATTAGACACCACCAATTACGGAAGTATAAATAACTTCTTATCCATATTTTCCCAAATATTTAAAGACCCAAATATAAACCCGGCGAATATTTCCAAAATCGGCTTCGTAGACGCGATAATAAAAGGCCTCGGAGATAACTTAACTATCGAAGACCGAAAAAAATTCGCAATGGATGTTTATAAAGTCTGTGGGGAACGTCCTTCAAATTTAAGCAATGTATTAGACGTGTACTACGATTCCAAAACTCAGAATTTGATAAGCTATGATTATAATCAAATCGAGAATGAAATTTCTGATATAAAGCAATTTAGTAATGGATACCCGTTAATAAAGACCACCTCAGTGCAATGTAATTTAGACACGCTTAAAATATGGCTAGAAAATAACGAACCTTTTATTGTAGTAGGGCCCGAAGGAGCCGGGAAGTCCTTATTAATAACTTATTTAATAAGCCAAATGCGAAGTTGTCAAATGACCACACTGAATTGCACGTCGCAAACATCGAGTACACATATTATTCAAAAATTGGTACAAAATTGTACTATGTCAAATACATCAAAAGGGAAATGCTTACGACCAAGAAATGTCGCGAAATTAATTCTATTTTTGAAAGATATAAATTTGCCAAAACCTGATAAATATAATACTATAAGATTAATAGCATTTTT
>JAGBLL010000071.1 GCA_017635465.1 Bacilli bacterium | reverse complement strand
CATAATTACTAACATTCCTTTCTTCGCCTCCGCTAACGCTACGTCTACGAAAGGCACAAAATTTAATTAAAAATCCCTCCGTTGATTTGATTACCATAATATGGTATAATATTTTTAGATGTATAGATAGACTGAAGAGCACGGCGGAGGGAGTGGTGAAAAATTACCACGTAATTTTATCCCGCATAATTATATGTGACGTGTACCTTTTAAGCACAAACGAGTGTAACATATCCCTGAAAAATGGGTGGAGTACGTAAACTTATATTTGTTTTTAACAAATTCCGTTAATCTAGCTTGGTACACATAGTAAATGTCTATACATCTATTTTTTATATTTAACACAGGAGGTAACCATATGTTAAATATTTATTATTATAATTGTTGTGGCATCGATGTTCACAAAAAGATATTAGTTGCTACTATTGCAAAAACTGATGACCACAAAGTAACTACTTATCAAACCAAACAATTTTCTACTTTAACTAAAGATATTAAACATCTTAAACAATGGCTTAGCGATAATGATTGTAAAGATGTGTGTATGGAATCCACTGGCAAATACTGGATTCCTATTTTTAATATTCTAGAAGATGCTTGCCATGTTGTTATCACTCATCCAAAATATGTTAGAGCTATTCCTGGAAAGAAAACTGACAAGAAAGACTCTATTTGGATTGCTGATATCTTTAAGCATGGTCTTGTAAGTCCTAGCTTTATGCCACCTCTCGAAATTAGACAACTTCGTGATTTGATGCGTTATCGTTTTAAATTACTCAACTGTCGTACTAGTGAGAAAAATCGTTTTCAAAATTCTCTTACTATGTCTAACATTATGATTTCTAATGTTGTTACTGATACTTTTGGTAAAACTGCTCAATCTATTATGAAAAAGATGCTTTCTAAAAATGATAATCTTACTTTGGAAGAAATCTCTCCTTTATTAAGAAAAAATTTAAAAGCTACTCCTCAAGAAATATTAGAATCTATTGAAGGCAATCTAACTAAAGAACAAAATTCCAAAATGGAGATTTGTCTTGACCATTATGATTATATTAACAAGTGTGTAGATAAACTTGAAGAAGCTATTCTACCTTTAGTTGCTAATTATCAAAACGAAATCAATTTATTACTAACAATTCCTGGTGTTCAAGATGTATCTGCTATCTACATACTTTCTGAAATTGGAAGTAATATGAATGTATTCGTTGATGATAAACATCTTTGCTCTTGGGCAGGTCTTACACCTCAAAACAATGAAAGTGCTGGTAAAAAGAAATCTGTTAGAATTTCTAGAGCAGGTGTTTATATTAAACCCTTATTAGTTCAATGTGCTAATAATGCCATTAAAGATAAAGCTTGTGAATATTTTAAACTTAGATATGAAGCTATCAAAAAACGTCGTGGTCACAAACGTGCAATCATTGCAATTGCTAGAATGTTACTTACTTGTGCATATCATATGTTATCAAAAAATGAACCATTTAACATTGAATTGTACAAGCAATACACCGAATCTAATTTTAAAAGCAAACACACTAAATTAAATATCAATAATGCAATTAAATTTTTAGAACAACAAGGCTACAAAGTTAGCTAATACTATATTAATTTAAATTGTTTGGTTACCATTAACTTTATATTATTCAAACAAGCGTTTGTGTATATGCATTTACGCTTATTTTCTATGGAATTTTTTCTATATTATTTTTCAAACTT
>JAGBLL010000070.1 GCA_017635465.1 Bacilli bacterium | reverse complement strand
CATAGTTGTTTAATGTTGTGGAAATCATGTTTTGCACGTACGCACTATGTTGTTCAAAAGTAAGGCCTTCATCGGTCATACCAGTAATGATTTCATTGACATCACGAAAGTTATTAGTGCGACTACTGGTTTGATCAGCAATCTCGTCATAAATGACGGTCATGATAATGAAATTTTCTTGGTTACGAGATATTTTTTCCATAAAAAAAGACTTAGTTAGATTAAATAATTGATATAACTTTGACTTGAACGTCAAATGGTACTTGTTCTGTTGCCATTAAGAAAGAGTTTGCAATCTCATCTTGGATATTGCGTGTCACATCTTGTAAATTTGTGCCTTTAGCGACATCAACGGCAACCCAAACATGGACGATACCACGTCTAATCGTTGTTTGCACTGGTCTATTTAAACGAATCTTTTGATTCTTCTTCATATGAGCGCTACTCATAGAGATACCAGAAACATTGCCTAAAGCATTAGTCACTAAGGCGTCAAAAACATTTAGTGAGATAGCGATTTTGCCTTTTTTAGAATAATTTTCAATATAGACGTAGTCTGCCATAATATCTACCTACTAATAATATATCTTAAATATATTCGTTTAGCAAAGGTAAATAAAAGAAAAGTGGATTTCTCCACTTCTCTATGTTTGTGTTTTATTAGTTTAGATTAGAGTTTTTCAACGACACTAGCAACATATTCTGGAGTGAAGTTGAATTTCTTGAAGACATCTTTTGCAGGCGCGCTAGCACCGAATTGATCTAAGCCAATGTTTGTCGCGGCGTATTTAGCCCAACCAAAGGTTGAAAGCATTTCAATAGAGACACATTTTTCTCTTGGAAGATTGATAACTTCGTTTTTGTATGCTTCATCTTGCTTTTCAAAATATGACCAGCATGGCATAGAGACGACTCTCACATCAATGCCTTTTTCAAGTAATAATGCTTGAGCGGAAACCGCTAAAGAGACTTCACTACCTGTCGCGATTAAAACGAAATCTGCTTTCTTTTGTTCTTTAGAAACAACATAGGCACCTTTCTTAAGAGCTTCACCATCAGATTCTTTTAATAATGGTAAGTTTTGACGAGATAAGATGATGGCGGTTGGATGGTTCTTACTTTGTAAAGCGGCAAACCAAGCACCATAAGTTTCTCTTTCATCGGCTGGTCTAATGACGTCCATATTTGGAATAGAACGTAACATCGCTAATTGTTCGATTGGTTGATGTGTTGGACCATCTTCGCCTACGGCGATACTATCGTGAGATAATAAATAGATAGCAGGAACATGACTCAAGCAAGCCATTCTAATGGCTGGTTTCATATAATCAGAGAAGACAAAGAACGCACCAACATAGGAACGGACACCACCATGTAATAACATACCGTTTTGAGCACTGGCCATCGCAAATTCACGAATACCCCAGTTGATGTTATGTCCACCTCTATTATTGGCATCGAAGTTAGCACCATTATCAAGTTTAGTCATAACGGAACCAGCAACGTCAGCGGAACCACCATAGAGGTTTGGCATAGAGAGCATTAAATAATTTAATGCTTGACCAGAGGCGACACGTGTTGATTTAGCGCTGCCTTCTTGGAAGTCTGGATAAACACCTGGTAAATATTTATCAACATCAACACCGTTTAAGGAGATGAAGCGATCATATTCATCTTTTGTTTTCTTATCAGCTTTTAAGGCTTCTAATTTCTTGTTATAAGCTTCTAAAGCTTTTTCACCACGAGCACCAAAGGTGTTTTTGAATAAATCATAAACTTCTTGTGGGACATAGAAGTCTTCGTGGTCAAAGCCATAAGATAATTTAGCGGCTTTACCATCTTCTGCGCCTAATGGATTACCATGCACTTTGTTTGTGCCTTGTTTAGCAGAACCATAACCGATAATGGTATGGATCATAATCATTGTTGGTTTGTCTTTGCTCTTTTTAGCTTTGCTAATAGCGGCATCAATAGCGTCGACATCGTTACCATCAGCGACTTCTAAGACATCCCATTCAGAGGCTAAGAATCTTGCTTTAACTTGTTCTGAGAAAGATAAATCAAGAGCACCATCAAGTGTCACTTGGTTAGCGTCATATAAAAGGATGAATTTATTGAGTTTTAAGTGGCCCGCTAAGGAAATAGCTTCTTGAGAGATACCTTCTTGTAAGCAGCCATCACCACATAAAGCGTATGTGTAGTGATTACAAACGTCATCGCCAAAGCTATAAAGCTTATTGACCATTTGTTCCGCCATCGCCATACCAACGGCTTGAGAGATACCTTGTCCTAAAGGACCGCTTGTGGCATCCACGCCATCAGTCCAACCATATTCTGGGTGACCTGGTGTTAAGGAGTCGATTTGACGGAATTGCTTCATATCGTCCATGGAAATCTTATATCCACTTAAATGAAGCATTGTGTATAAAAGCGCACTAGCGTGACCGGCGGAAAGAACGAAACGGTCTCTATTGAACCATTTGCTATCTTTTGGAGTGGCCACTAAATGTCTTGTGAATAATGTGTAAAGAGCAGGTGCGCTGCCTAATGCCATACCTGGGTGACCAGAGTTGGCTTTGTTGATTGTGTCAATGCATAAGGAACGAATTGTTGCGATTGCTAATTGATCATTTTTGTTCATGATAATTCCCTTTCTGAGTAGTAATTATTTAGTAGTTAATTAGTTTTTGTATAACTACGTTATAACCAATTGTTAGAATTTGATACCTAATTCATCAAGTTGCGCCTGTGTAACGTTAGTTGGCGCGTTGGTCATTGGATCAACTGCGGCAAGATTCTTAGGGAAGGCGATAACGTCTCTAATGTTATCTGTACCACCTAAAATCATCGCGAGTCTATCAAGACCGAAGGCCATACCAGCGTGTGGAGGTGTGCCATATTGAAGAGCGTCAACAAAGTAACCGAATCTCTCTTTAATTTCTTCATCTTTAAGGCCCAAGACTTCAAAGATTTTTCTTTGCATATCTTGGTTAAAGATACGTAAGGTACCACCACCAGCTTCATAACCATTAATAACGATATCGTAAGCATAGCTTAAGACCTTGGTTGGATCGGTGTCTAAGTATTTGACATCTTCATCTCTAGGACGGGTGAAAGGATGGTGAGTAGCAACGATTGCTCCACTTTCCACGTCTCTTTCAAACATTGGAAAGTCAATGACCCATAATAAATCATATGTTCCTTCTTTGATGAGACCAAGTTCACGACCGTATTTTAATCTTAACGCACCTAATAAAGGCGTAACACGATTATCATTGCCTGCGGCGATGATTATTATGTCATTATCTTTAAGCGCTAATCTTTCGTTTAAGGCCTTAATTTCCTCTTCTAAAAGGAATTTAACGAAGGAACCGGTTAATTCCCCGTTTTCCTTCTTAAGGACTGTTAAACCGCCTAAACCGTACTTCTTAGCTTCAAGAGTTAAGGAGTCAATAGCTTTTCTTGATGTCTTATCAGCAACATCGTTTACAACAATGGCTTTAATTGCTTCAGCACTTTGATAGCCAGAGAATGTCGTATTTTTAAATATATCTTTGATATTATTTAATTCGATACCAAATCTCGTATCTGGTTTATCGCTACCAAAACGTTCCATAGCTTCTTTATAAGTCATTTGTCTAAGTGGTAATGGAACATCATAGCCCACTGTGGCTTTAAAGATATCTTTAATGAGTTCTTCCATTAAAGTTAAGAATTGTTGTTGATCTAAGAAAGAAGTTTCAATATCGATTTGTGTGAAATCTGGTTGTCTGTCCGCTCTTAAGTCTTCATCTCTAAAGCATCTAGCAATTTGATAATATCTTTCAAAACCCGCAACCATTAATAATTGCTTAAACATTTGTGGGCTTTGAGGAAGAGCGTAGAATTGGCCTTTATGCACACGGGACGGCACCAAATATTCTTTCGCGCCTTCTGGTGAGGATGCGCATAACATTGGTGTTTCAATTTCTATGAAATTGTGACGGTGCATGAAGTTATGTGTAGTCATCTTGATTGTGTCTCTTACATCAAAATATTTCTTCATGCATGGGCGACGTAAATCGAGATAACGATATTTAAGTCTTGTATCTTCTAATGCATCAGTATCGTCAGCGACGATAATTGGTGTAGTTTTCGCTGTGTTTAAAACGATAATTTCACTAGCGATAACTTCGATTTCACCACTTTTAAGTTTAGGATTGGCCACACTTCTTTTAGCGACTTCACCTTTCACTTGAATGACGTATTCGTTTCTAACATCTGGAATTTCCACTCCATCGTTAACAACGATTTGGATTAAACCGTATCGGTCTCTTAAATCGATAAATAATAAGGAACCGAGGTTTCTTCTTTTGCTGACCCAGCCTAATAATGAGACTTTCTCACCGACATTATTAAGGCCTAGTTCATTGCTGTAATGACTTCTTTCCATAAATAATACCTACCTTGTGAATTCTATTCACAAACTTCATTTCCAATTTCTTCGGAAATGGTTTCAATTAATTTATCTAACGGACAACTCTTTTGTTCCGTTGTAGCTAAGTTTTTAATGACGACTTCTTCTTTAGCGACTTCGTCTTCACCAATAATGACCGCCACTTTCGCGCCTTTTCTTTCCGCGCGCTTGAACATGTTACCGAGTTTAACATCTTCAAAGCAGACATCTGTGCGATAAGCGCTTAAACGGAGTTCACTAGCGACCTGAGCGGCCATAACTTTGGCTTTTTCGCCTAATGGCATAATATAAACTTCCACTGGTGTATTGATACAGTGTGGGAATAAATCGTCATCCTTAAGAACGCTATAAAGTCTTTCAACTCCAAAGGAGAATCCCACACCAGCGGCATCTGGACCACCTAATTCTTTAACTAATTTGTCATAGTGGCCACCTGCGCCAATTGCGCCGTAATCGTTACCAGTTTTACTGGTGTAATGGAATTCAAAAACTGTTTCAGCGTAATAGTCTAAGCCTCTCACTAAAGTATCATCTACTTCGTAAGGGATATCTAAAGCATCTAAAAGTTCTAAGACTTTAGCAAATCTACTTTTAGCGGCGTCACTAAGATAATCTTTCATCTTAGGCGCATCTTTTACGATTTCTTGATCCTCAGGAACTTTGCAGTCTAAGATTCTTAAAGGATTTAATTCAAAACGGCTATGGCAGTCAGGACACATATGGTCGAGATGCTTAGCAAAATAGCCTTTTAAAGCGTCTTTATAAGCGTTTCTAGAATCGTCATCGCCTAATGTATTAATTAAGACTTTAACGTTTGCTAAGTTCAAAGAACTTAAAATTGTATAGGCTAAGGTGATAACTTCAACATCGATTTCAGGAGAATTGTTGCCAACAGCTTCCACACCGAATTGGTTGAACTGACGATATCTACCAAGTTGTGGTCTTTCATAACGGAAAACAGGACCGTTATAGTAAACCTTATATGGAAGTTCATTTGTGGCTAATAATTTATTTTGGACAATCATTCTCATGATACCCGCGGTAAATTCTGGTCTTAATGTGATTGAACGATCCGCTTTATCTTTGAATGTATACATTTCTTTTCTAACGATGTCACTACCATCACCAACACCACGCACGAATAGTTCGCTATGTTCAATGACTGGAGGTCTAACTTCGTTATACGCAAATAATTCACATATTTGTCTTAATAAATTTTCGATATAGGCAAAGCCGTTACTTTCTTCGCCAATAATATCATGAGTACCTTTAACATTGTTTGTTAACATAAGTTTCTCCTTAATGAATGACACGGTCCACACGGTAGACACCGGTAATACCTTTTAATAAAACACAAATATCTTGTAAGCGTTTAGCGTCGCTCACCATAATAGTCGCGGTAATGGTTGCAGATAAGTTTTGAGCGTTTTTACGCGCATGTAAATTATCAACACCAACTTTCGCGTTATTTAATATCGCCATGATGTCCATCAATAAGTTATTTCTATCGCTAGCTTCAATAGCGATATCAACTGGATAAGTGGCAAATTCAATATCATCTCTCCAGAAGACTTCAAGAAGTCTTTCTGTTTCGTTAACGATGTTTGGACAGTTTCTTCTATGAACACTAATGCCTTTGCCACGTGTAATATAGCCAACGATATCATCACCTGGAACAGGTGTGCAGCAGTTAGCTAAACCAATAGCGATCTTACCAGCACCTTTGCAGTAAACTGGGCAACCATCATTTTTAGCGTTTCTTCTTTTAATAAGGTTAGGTGAAAGATTAACTGGACGCTTAATATGAAGAAAATCAATTAAGGCATTCGCAGTTGGTTTTCTACCAAACACAGCGACGAATAATGAATCAACATCTGGCACGTTATAATGACTTAAAACTTTGTCAGAATCTAACATTTTCATCATTTCCGCTTCTTCAACACCACGTTCATGGAAAGCATCGATACAGCTCTGTTTGCCTTTGGTGATTCTATCTTCCCTCATAATTTCCGCGTTTTTCTTAGCGATATATTTTCTAATCGCCGATTTAGCGTTAGAGGAGGCAACGAAATCTAACCAACCCTCACTTGGTCCCGGGGAATTCTTATTAGTTTTAATTTCCACCATGTCACCGGTTTTTAAAACGGTGTTTAATGGGACCATCACACCATTGACAAGAGCGCCAACGCATTGGTCACCCACCTTAGTGTGCACGCGATAAGCAAAGTCAACTGGTGTGCTTTCACTTGGTAGTTCAACAACTTTACCTTTTGGGGTAAAGACATAAACGTGAGATTCAAAGATATCACGGTTTAAGTTATCCATATATTCAGAGGCGTTTTCACCTTCTGATTCACTAGAAAGAGAGACGAATTCTCTGAACCAGTGTAATTTATTTTCAATTTCTTTTTGTTCTTGTTGGGAGTTATAAACCCCTTCTTTATATGCCCAGTGGGCAGCAATGCCGGTTTCCGCGATGCTATCCATTTCTTTAGTTCTAATTTGCACTTCATAGAAGTTACCATCACCACCGACAACTGTCGTATGTAATGATTGATACATGTTTGGTTTTGGCATCGCGATATAGTCTTTAAATCTACCAGGAACTGGCTTATACATCTGATGGATTAAACCTAAGATTTCATAGCATTGAATTTCAGTTTCAGTAATGATACGAAGGGCTAAAATATCATAGATTTCCTCAAATGGATGACCTTTGACATACATCTTTCTATATATAGAATTAATAGATTTGACTCTTGAAGAAATTTCAAAAGGAATCTTCTTTTCAAATAAGACATCAGCGATTCTTTTCTTTAAGCCATCTAATGATTTTTGTAAAACTTTAGTCTTTTTGGATAATAATTTTTTAATTTCTGCGACTTTTTCTGGTTCAAGATAAGAAATGCATAAATCTTCCATCTCACCTTTAATGACATCTAAACCAAGACGTTCAGCGATAGGAGCGAAAACTTCCATTGTTTCTTTACAAATAGCGATTTGTCTTTCTCTAGAAAGAGCACCTAATGTTCTTAAGTTATGTAATCTATCAGCGAGTTTAATTAAGATGACACGGATATCCTTAGCCATGCCAAGGAAAATCTTACGGTGATCTTCCGCTTCAAATTCTTCGCTTGTGATTTTAGATAGTTTTAAACGTTGAATCTTAGTTAAAGCGTCAACGATACGGCTGACTTCTTCGCCCCATCTCTTTTTGATATCTTCTACAGTGACATCAGTATCTTCAACAACGTCATGTAATAAACCAGCAATAATTGTATTAGGGCCAGATTGAAGGGAGGCTAAGATATAAGCAACTTCAATTAAATGATGGTAATAAGGTTCACCAGATTTTCTAGTTTGGCCTTCATGCTTTTCCAAAATAAAATGATAGGCATCTTCAATTCTCGCTCTATCTTCTTTAGAAGAAATATAAAGCATGTAGATGTCTTCAACTTCTTGAAATGTATGAAGTGGATAACCACCATTAATGGGAGCCTTATTATTTTCCATACCCTATATCTTAAAACATTTTCTTTAATGTTAAAAGAAAATAAAGACTAGATATTATAAAAACTCAAAATTAGTCGTTTTTAAACTGTAAGAGGTAGAGTTTATGATAGTAGCCTTTTTGTTTTAAAAGGCTTTGGTGTGTACCTTTTTCAATGACCTCACCATGATTTAAAACAATAATTTGATCAGCGTTTTGGATAGTTGATAATCTATGAGCAACGACGAGCATTGTACCGATATTTTTAATCTTTTCTAAAGAATCTTGGATTAATTTTTCTGTTTCTGTATCGATATTAGCGGTCGCTTCATCAAGAATCAGTATTTGTGGTTTATGTAAAACAGTTCTAGCGAAAGATAATAATTGTCTTTGACCTTGTGAGAAATTATCGCCTTTTTCTAAAACAGGCGTGTCTAAACCTTGTTCTAATTTATTTATGAAGCTATCAGCGTTCACATATTGACAGACTTTATTAATTTCATCATCGGTATATTCTTCATCATGAAGGGTAATATTATTTCTAATCGTATCAGAGAATAGGAAAACATCTTGAAGCATTTGTCCAACCGCTTTTCTTAATGAATGAATCTCGATATCGTTAATATCTACGCCATCTAAAAGAATTTGACCTTTTTGAATGGAATAATTTCTCACTATCAAAGATAAAATTGTTGTTTTACCTGCGCCAGTCGCACCCACAAAGGCCACTGTTTGACGTGGTTCGATAGTAAAGGAAACGTCTTTTAAAATCCATTCGTCTGATTCATAAGCAAACCAAACATTTTTAAATTCGATACGGCCTTCAAAGTGGTCCATAACGATTGGATTTTCTTTATCAACGACTTCTGGAGGAACATCAAGAAGGTTAAATAAACGCTCACTACTTGTCGTCGCTTTTTGAATTTGATTAATTTGATCAGCGATATTTTGTACAGGGTTAAAGAATCTACTTAAATAGAGATAGAAGGCCACTATTTCACCCGCTCTTAAGTTGAGTTTTACACCCACGAAGAAGGTGACCGCTAAAGCGCTAAAATAAACAAATGTAATAAACGGACGATATAAAGCAAACGCCATCAAGACTTTGAATTTGGTGTTTCTTAATTGTTTGTTTTTAACATTGAATTCGTCTTCTTTACGTTTTTGTTGATTGAAGATTTGGATAATCTTCATGCCAGAAAGATTTTCATTTAAGAAAGTATTTAAATCAGATGTATAAGATCTTTCTTGTCTAAATAATTTTGTGACCACCACTCTAAAGATCATGGAAACAATAAAGACCACTAGAACAAAAGCTAATAAAACTAAAGACAATTTCCAAGACAAAATGAACATGATGATATAAACACCAATGATAGTTAAAATGTTACGTAGTAACATAACTAAGACGTTAGTGAATAAATCACTCATCGATGTCGTGTAATTAGCAACACGTGTCACTAATGATCCAACAGGCATTGTGTTGAACTGATTTTGAGACATATGTTCAATGTGTTCAAAGACTTCCACTCTTAATTTATAGACGATTCTTTGACCAGTTTTTTGTAAAATCATGCTTTCAAAATAAATTAAGATTTGTGAACAAATAGAAACGCCAAGCCAACCAAAAGATAAACCTAAGATATAGGCTAAAGGAGTATTAAAGTCAGCGACAGCGTCGGTGAATTTAGAAATAAATAAAGGAAGAATAATATCTAAACCAACATTGATTAAGATTAATAAGAAAGCAAAAGTAAATGACTTCCATTCAGGAATCACGTAGTGAGCAATGCGTTTAAACATTACTTTGGAAGGAATTTTCTTGTCACCAAAAAGCTTTTCATTATCGTCTGACATTACTTTTTACCTCCTTCCACTTCACTTTCAAGTTCTTGAAGTTTAACCATCTTTTGATAAGTTGGAGAAATCTTTAATAAGTTTTTAGGCGAATCAAAAGCTTCGACTTCACCATCGTTTAAAACGATAATCTTATCTAAATGATTAACTGTTGATATACGAGAGGCCACCACTAAAGTGGTCTTACCTTTTCTTTCGTTAGTGATATTGCGTAAAATTGTTTCTTCTGTTTTAGTGTCAACCGCACTGACGGAGTCATCTAAAATCAAAATAGGAGCGTTTCTTACATAGGCTCTAGCAATTGATATTCGTTGCTTTTGACCACCAGAAAGAGTTACGCCTCTTTCTCCAGATATCGTTTGATAGCCTTTATTAAAGCATCTAACATCATCATCAACACCAGCAAATATTGCCCCCATTCTCGCTGTTTCTTCAGTACCATTTTCTAAACCGAAATTAATATTATGTTCGATAGAATCAGAGAAAAGGAAATTATCTTGAGGGACATAAGCGATATGATCTCTTAATGAATCAATATCTAAAGACATGATGTCATGCCCGTCGATAAATAAAGTATCTGGTTCAACGTTATAGAGCATTAATAAGACGTTAACTAATGTTGTCTTGCCACTGCCGATTTTACCAACAACACCAACAGATTCACCCGCTTTGATATCAAGGTTGATATTCTTTAAATTAATTGCCTCGTATGTTGGATATTTAAAATTGAAATTACGATATGAGATATTGCCTTTAACTTCATCTAATTTAATCGCGTTTTTAGGGCTATGAACAGTGATTTCGCTATCTAAGAAAGCAGATATTCTCTTTAGAGAAGCTTTGCTTCTTGAGCGCATTGGTACAACTTGTCCTAAAGCAATCATTGGCCAAATCAAAATATCCATATAGCCAATAAATTCCACTAATTTGGAGGCGGTAATTTTTTCTTCATAACCAAAGAAGATAAATGTTTGATCATGGTTAAATAAATAGACAAACCAACCACCAAATATCAAAACAATAGCGAGCATAGTCGCAATAATAATTTCAATAACGACATCAAAGATGACTGATAATCTGGCAAATGAGACATTAACATCAGCGTTTTTCTTCGCTACTTTTGCGAATGCATGTATTTCTTTTGTCTCTTTGACAAACGCTTTAATGACACGAATACCAGTGAAATTCTCTTGCGAGAAATCATATAATTCATCATATGCTTTCTGCCTTTGTTCCCATTTTAAGGCCATATATTTTTCAGTAATCGCGCCCCAAATGATAATTAAAATGACAGGCAAGAAGCAAATAATAGACATGACAAAGTCAAGTCTAATCATTTCAATAACGGTAATAACTGATAGGAAAAGTGAATCGATAATCATCACTGTTCCCCAACCAAAATAATCACTAATTGTTTCTAAGTCATTAGTGAACCAGCTCATGACACTACCGACTTTATTATCGTGATAATATTGTCTTGGAAGAGCTTCCGCTTTTAAAAACATCTTATGACGCATATCCGCTTCGATGCGGAAAGCAGCGTTAAATAAAGTGACACGCCATAAAAATCTACCTAAAAACATTCCACCAGCGACTGCTAAAACGTAAAAGCCTAATGTGAATATGCGATTAGTGTCACCATTAGTTTGTAAGATATCGACAACTTCACCTAAATATTTAGGAATAAATAATTGGATATAATCAACCGCGATTAAAGCGGCTATCCCGAAGATGAATAGCCATAAATATTTTAGATAATAACGGTTAACATGTTTTCCAAAGAGCATAATTTCCTCTATATGTGTAAAATCTTAACATTTTTACATGTTAAAACAACTAAAAAGCGATATTAAGAATATTTCTATTATCTATTTTAGTAATAAAAATTAATCTCTTCTAATATAGCGCGTTTTCTACCCGCTTTAATGGTGATTGTATTAGTGGGTTCACTAAAGGCGAAAGCGCATGTAGTGTCGTTAATGATTTCATTTTGATCTTCGTTAAATATTGGCTTATCAATTTTGATAAATCCAATGTCGTTACAGCCAATCGCAACATCTTCATCAACGATTAATTTATTTTCATTAAATGCAGTTTTTAAATATGAATATTGTTTGACTTTAACGGTGACATTTTTAATTTGTTCAGAAACGTTAAATGTAATCTGACCATATTCATCGTTATAATCATTGCCTAAAAAGGCAAAGCCATCATTTTTAGTGCCGAAATGTTTAACGTTTTCACCAATGGTATATGTGAAATTAGGATTAGGACAATCAATATATGACTTAATCGTTTCAACATTGACGACATCAGAATCTGAGACATTAATATTTTTAAAAGTGAATGTGACTTTATTAAGGGCACTGACATCATATGAACTATTAACAGTGTATGAATAAGCCACACTAGCGTAGCTATATGGTGTGCTTTGATTTTCCATACCTGGTTCATGAGAGATGCCGTTTAAGAAGTCCACCTTAAAACTAGAGCCATCGCAAGCACTAATCATTAAAAGGGTGGGAATTAAGGCTAATAAAGTCTTCTTCATAAATCTATTATCGCACAAAAATCTATTTTGTGCTTCCTAATATCTCACTAATTAAAAATTCGACAGTTACATTGTTATAATATGTCGATAAACGGAGTGTACCAATCATATCAACAAATTGGTTTTCACTGACCTTTTCTTTTGGGAAATAAAAACCAGTCAAACGTGCATTATTGCCAATGCTTGTTAGGATATGCTGTGAGTCTCTTGAATATAACAATGACTGCGTTCTAATATGTGATAATTTGAAACGTGGGGACTGCCATGTTTCTCCAAAAGGAGAAAATGATTCCACTAATTCGTAATTTTCACGGTTGATTTCATTAATATATAAATCGATTGATTCTTCCTCTTCTTCAATAATTGGAGTAGAGGCCGCTAAGTCATTAAAGGCTTTTTTAAATTCTTCAAAATATTCTTTACTAACAGAGCAACCACCAGCGGAAGCGTGTCCTCCAGCGGTCAATAAATATTTATCTAATGTATTAAAAGCATCAACGACATTAAATCCTTTTGGAGCGCGGCATGAGCCTTTATAAACTTCACCAGTGCTATCAAGAGCGAAGATAATTGTTGGTTTATGATATTTTTTAGCAAAATAATTAGCGATTAAACCGATAATACCTTCTTTTTCATCAATAACAGTCATAATGGCTGGTGTACTAGTATCGATTTCTTTACTATGTTCCACAGCGGTTTTAGTGATATCTTTTCTTTCGTTATTTATTTCATTTATCCATTCGTTGTAGTTTAAAAGTAATTGTTTATCATCACTAGTGAAGAATAATACTGTTTTAGATAATAAATTATCATCTTCCACTAAACGACCAACAGCGTTAACTTTTGGAGCGATTTTCATACCAATCGCCACTTCGTTAAATGGTTCTTTTTCTCTTAATAAGTCAATATTAAAGAAAGAATTTTCTTTATATTTAGCGATGACCACGCGTAATAAATTACGGTTATAACTTCTAAGCGGCATCATATCACTAACGACAGAAATGGCCGCTAAAGTGGCAAGATATTGATCAAATCTACCTAAACATTCTTTAGCAAACATAAACGTTACAAAACCTGCACTAGTTGCCACTTCACCAAAATTAGAAACAACTGGATGAAGGATATAATCAGCTTCAGGTAAAACATCGTCAGTTTGATGGTGATCAAATATTAAAACTTGTAAGCCATGCTCTTTAGCGTATTTAATGCCGTCAAAAGCGGTGACACCATTATCAACTGTAATTAATAATTCATAGCCATTTTCCACTATTTCTTCAGCTCTTTTAACGGTTAAACCATAACCATCTAAATATCTATTAGGAACATGGTAAGCAACTGGATAATTAAAATAGCTAAACATCTTCACTAAAATCGATATCGACATAATGCCATCACAGTCATAATCCCCATATATGAAGATCTTTTTATTTTCTTTCATCGCGGTTTTGACTAATTCAACGCATTTATCAATATCTTTAAATTGATGGCCAGCGGCAAAATTAGTCTCATCGACTGGAGCGATGATTTTTTGATAGTCATTTTCATCAATTTGATAGTAATTTAATAGTCTATTTAATAAAGATTCCATAATTTTATAAAATAAAGGCCGCTTTTTGGGCAGCCTTATAAATTAATCGTTAATACCAATAAAGATTGCTTCTTCAGGTTCGGCTGATTTCTTAACGCGAACTGGGCGTGCTTTCTTTTTCTTTTCTCTTGGCTTGAACACTTTAATACCAGAGAAGGCTTTATAGAAGACTTGAGCTAATGGACCATAGCAGACAAGGGTTAAGCCAATTGCGAAGCAAACACCTATTGTGATGGCTAAGAAGATGTAACTGACTGAGGTATAGAAGAAACCAAAGAAGTTAACACCAAGATATAACGCCATGATGAAGGAAATAGTAATTGGTGTACTGGCTAATGATGTGGCTTTGACCATTAAAGCATTTCTTGCTTCAACAGAATTGTCTCTAGTTCTATCATCTAAGACCATTTCTCTTTCTTTATTCATAAAGATAATGGCGATTGCTAATGAGAAGATAGCGACGAATGGTAAGGCCACACTGACATAAGAAGTGACTGGTAAGAAATGTAAGGCTGAGAATAAACCAGCGGTAATACCAGTAACAGCCACTGGAATGATCAATGAGGCTAAGCCACGGCTTAAACGATAACGTAATAAGAGATATAAAGCACTGATAGCGATACCCACTGCTGTTGCTAAAGCAAGTTTAACGAATTGTGGTTGGTCAGCATTAATTCTCACGCTATCTTTTAAAGAGACTTTAAGAGATGCTGGAAGAGATAAAGCGGCACCGGAAACGCTATCTAATTCATCAACGGTGAAGAAATCACTAACTGGAGTTTCGAAAGAAATATTTCTTTCTGTGTCGTTATATTTAATGACTTCTGTGCCTTTTAAATATTGATTGAAAGATAAACGGTAATAAGCATAATAAACAGTTCTTGTGCCGGATTTAGTGCTATCGTATTTGGTCACATAATCATATGTTTCCACTTCGACAATATCGCTTAATTTTTGATCTTTTAATGAAGAATAGGCAAGAATGTTATCAATTTTATCTTTAACATCGGCTTTTAAAGCGGTGTTATTAGCGATTTCAGAAGTATATTCTAAATAGACTTGGCTATTGCCATTTGGATTTGTGGATTGGTAAACACTACCCTTATTGACAATACCGAATGTCACTAATGTGGCAACGCTGGCAACAAATAAGACAATGGCGGTAATACCAACAGCTTTTTTATGCTTTGTGAAGTTCTTTTCGTGAACTTGCTTTGGAGCAGCGTTTTCTTCGTTTTCATCAACGACTTTTAAAGGATCAGCGACTTGATCTTCAGCGACATCAAATAAGTCGTAGCGGCCTGTTAAGCCTTGTTCGTTTGTCACTAACCACATTAAGCCACGTAAACCAAGAAGGTTTAATAATAAGGAAGCAATGCCACCTAAGATAGTGACAACAGCGAATGATTTCATGATGACACCACCTAATAAGTAGCAGGCAACACCCATCGCCACTAAAACGACATGTAAGTCGACAGTTGGCAATAATGCTTTTTTAGCGGCTTCAGAATTAGCTTTCTTAAGAGTTCTACCACGATAGCATTCTTCTTTAAATTTATTTAAATAGACAATGCCAGAGATGACACTTGTTAAGCCTAAGGCCACTAAACCGACTAAGCCAGCAATGTTATATTCAGCGCCTAAAAGGACGACAAATAATAAGCCAAGGAATGTGGAAACAATTGATGTGACTGCCACACTACTAGCACCTAATCTATAGAAATAGATGAGTAATAAACTAATGACGGCAATTGCGCATAATGTTGCAACAAATGTTCTGCTCCAAGCAATTGTTTCATGTGTATCTAAGGAAACTAAGCTTTCAACGAGGAATTCCGCTCTTTGAGAGAATAAGAATTCAACGTGGTAGTCCATTTTACCAGCGTTAAGTAAGTTAACGTAGTAACGGGCGTTTTCATAAGCCTTTCTTAAATTTTCAGCGGTGACTTCTTCATCATCGCTATTTGTTGGATTGACGTAAGCTCTTAATGCTGTTTGATCTTCATCGGAGAATGGATTAGCAGCATCAAATGTCATTAAGACCTTGCTAGCGATTGTCGCATCGTATGTATCAGGAGAATTTTGATCGATTTTGCTGTATGAATAATAATCTTGGATGTAGTCATACCAGAGATATAAGTAAGCATGATTGACTGTTTCTGGTTCTTCACCTTCCGCTGCTTCTTTTTCTTCTTTGACTTCACCAGTGTTGTTATCACTCATTTCCTTAGCTTCTGTATAGACAGCTTGGAATAATTCGTTATCTTTATTGATTGGAATAATGATGGCTGGATAGCCTTCAGAAGTTTCCATATAAGCATCTTTCTTAGAATCAAGGAATTCGTTTGATAACGCTAAGGTATCTTTAGAGTTAGAAATGGCTAAAGTAGCGTTGAAAGAAAGATAATTTTGAATAATTTCATATTGTTGGTCGGTATCTTGCACAAATGAAACTTTAATGGTGTCATAACCTTGGGTTTCAACTTGATAACGGGAAACGTTAGCATTGGCTAATCTCTTTTCCATGATTTTCGCGGTTTCATTAACGGCGGTATTATCAGTAAAGACATAATCTTTATCAACGTTACCATCAGCGTCTTTATTGGAAACGCGGAAAACGAGTTCACGACCTTTCTCAAATTCGATATTACTATTAATATTTGTAACTACGGTGGCAAATGTTGCCCCAACCATCAATAGCGAAGTAGCCGCAATGACAATGTGTGACCATAATCTACGCATATTTTCTCCTCCTAATACGTGTGTATGCATTCGCTCGCAAGCGACGTCATTCAATACTATACTCTAATTACATAAGTAATTCAATATTTTTATCTCCGATTATTCCAAAATAAAAGAACAAGAATTTAAATCTTGTTCATTAGTGGTTAGTCTAATAGGTAAAATTATTAAAATAATTTTTCTTGATAATTAATCTTAAGATGTTTATAGGCTTTATCAGTTGCCACTCTACCTCTAGCAGTTCGATCAATCATGCCGATTTGTAGTAAATAAGGTTCGTAAACATCTTCTAAATTATCAATTTCTTCACCGATAGCACTAGCTAAAGTATCTAGTCCAACCGGTCCTCCCTTAAATCTTTCAATAATTGTTTTTAAATATCTAATGTCAACATCATCTAAGCCTAGTTCATCAACTTTAAGTGCTTTTAAGGCTTGAAGAGCGTCATTTACAGTAATATGGTCTTGACCTGCATAATTAGCAAAGTCACGAACACGTCTAAATAATCTATTAGCGATACGCGGGGTGCCACGTGAGCGTTTAGCAATTTCTAAAGCGGCAGCATCTTCAATAGTTGTATTGAATACTTTTGCGGTTCTTTTAACGATTTTGACGCATTCATCAATGTCGTAGAAATTGAGTTTTTCTGAGATACCAAATCTACTTCTAAGAGGGGCGCTTAAATTACCCGCTCGGGTGGTTGCGCCAATTAAGGTAAATGGCGGTAAATCTATAGTTAAAGTTCTTGCGCTTGTATCTCTATTTATAACAACTGAAAATTTAAAATCTTCCATGGCGTTATAAAGAGTTTCTTCAACAATTCTAGGTAATCTATGAATTTCATCAATAAAAATTATATCGCCACCATCTTTATTTAAATTACTTAATATTGCTCCTAAATCACCTGGTTTTTCTAAAGCAGGACCATTAACAAAATGGATATTAGCGTGCATTTCATTAGCGATGACATAGGCTAATGTTGTTTTACCTAATCCTGGAGGGCCATATAAAAGGATATGGTCTAATGGTTCATCTCTATGAAGAGCGGCACCAATAAAAACTTGAAGATTAGCTTTTAAATCTTTTTGACCAATATATTCATTTAATGTCTGTGGTCTTAGACTTAATTCTTCTTGAGTTTCATTATTGTTACGATTAGCATCTAATAATCTTGACATATTATTTCCTTAATTTTGCTAGAGCAAGACGTAAGATTTCTTCTGGAGCAACATCTTTTTCATTAATTGTCGCAAGTACGCGGTCAATAGCCGCACCTTTGAAACCTAATTCTTTTAAAGCTTCATAAACTTCATCATAAACACCTGGATCACCTTTGGTACCAGTTAATTCACCTTTTAAGTCGAGGATAATCTGACTTGCGGCTTTAGCACCAATGCCAGGCAATTTCTTTAAATAAGCAACGTTATTTGAGGCAATGGCGTTTTTCACACCATCCACTGTGGTTGCGCTTAATGCACCAATAACAGTTTTTGGTCCTAAACCTTTAACTTTGATTAAGGCTAAGAAAACTTTCTTTTCATCTAAAGATGAGAAGCCCACTAAATATTGTTCATCTTCTCTAATAACGTTATAAGTGTATAAAAACACTTCTTGACCAATTTCGTATTCGCTAATATGACTGACTAAAACTTGGTAGCCGACATCATGGACGTCAATCACTACTGTATCACCGTCAGTCATTAAAACTTTGCCTTTTAAAGAATAAATCATGTTTATTACCTCTTATTTATAAGTTAGTGAGAATGAAGAGAAATAGGAAAAGCAATATTGCTAAGGCACTCAGTAAACTAGATATGATGATTGTCTCTAATTTATTAACCTTCATTATTCACCTCTATTGAACTCTTTTGGCATTGGAGTGGCCACTCTTTTGTGTTCACTTATTTTATGGAGATGTTGGATGCGCTTTTCAGTAACTTCATCCACCTTACCACCAAGGATGTAATTATCTAAATCTTTATATGTGACACCCATTTCGAGTTCATCAGTTTGCCCTTCATATAAACTAGCGGTTGGCACTCTTTCGGCTAGATAATCACTAATGCCTAATATTTTAGAAGCTTCAACCACTTCGCCTTTTAATAAATGGGCAATTGGTAAGATATCGCATGCACCATCCCCGTGTTTAGTAAAATAGCCAGTATATCTTTCATCAGCGTTATCTGTACCGATAACTAAGCCGCGATATTTTTGTGCATATGAGTATAAAATACTCATTCTAATACGGGCTTTTAAATTTCCTAAAGTGCTACGGTCAAATTCTTGACCAAGACTCTTATATGTATTAACGTAGCTATTAAATATTTCACTAGCGTCAATAACGACATAATTTAAATCAAGTTCTTTGGCTAATAATTTAGCGTCATCTTCATCAGCTTTTTGGCTTTCAATTGGGATGATTAAACACAATAAACGATCTTTACCAACAGCGTTTTTCGCTAATGCTGCGCATAAAGAAGAATCAACACCACCAGATATACCTAAGATATAAGTATCGCAGTGTGTCTCCTCCAAATAATTCTTTAAGAATTGTTCAATTTCTTTTAAATAATTCGCTAATTTCATATTTATCTCACGTATTCAAATTCAAAGTCATCAAGGATGACAGTATCTCCGTCTTCCGCACCACGGTTTTCAAGTTCATCATCGATTCTTAATGAACGAATCTTACTCATTAAGACCATCATGCCTTCATCAGTAGAGATGTTGGTCATCTTATAGAACTTGAGCATTTTATCGCCTTCTATTGACCATGTATGAGCGTCGATTCTCCTAATGATGAAGAATGGCTCTTCATCTTCAAGAGTGTATGTCTTATGGTCAAGGTCTTCTTCTTTTTCATCATAAAGTGGGAATAATGGAGTGTTCTTAAGAGTTTCAGAGCACTTATATAATAACTTATCGATATTTTCTTCCGTTATCGCACTGATAGGAATGATTTCTTGACCGATTTGTTTTTCTAATTTAGCAAGTTTTTCTTTAGCCCCTTCTTCATCCATTTTAGAAGCAACGATGATTTGTGGGCGTTTATCTAAAGCAAAGCCATATTGTTCAAGTTCTTTATTAATAACCACATAATCGTTATATGGATCTCTACCTGTTTCAGATAAATCAATCACATGAACGATTAAACGGCATCTTTCGATGTGTCTAAGGAACTGTAAACCTAAGCCTTTACCTAAATGGGCACCTTCAATTAATCCTGGTAAGTCCGCCATAACGAAAGAGGAACCATCTTTAACGGAGACAACACCAAGATTTGGTGTAATTGTGGTAAATGGATAATCAGCGATTTCTGGTTTAGCAGCGCTGACTACACTTAAAAGTGTAGATTTACCAACACTTGGAAAACCCACTAAACCGACGTCGGCTAATAATTTTAATTCGAGAATTAATCTTTTTCTTTCTCCTGGTTCACCATTTTCGGCAATCTTAGGGACTCTATTAGTGGAACTTTTGAAGCAAGAGTTACCTCTTCCACCTCTACCACCTTTAGCCACTCTAATCATCTTGCCACCTTCATTAAGATCACCAAGGAATTCTTTGCCTTCTTCAAGATAGACAACTGTACCAATTGGGACATCGACAATGACATCTTCAGCGTATTTGCCATATTGGTTTTTAATGCCACCTTTTTCACCATCATTAGCAATGAATGTTTTGCTATGACGGAAATTGAATAATGTATTGATAGTTTTACTAGCTCTTAAGAATATAGAGCCACCACGACCGCCGTTACCACCAGCAGGGCCACCTTTAGCAACATATTTTTCACGTAAAAAGGCAATGGCGCCATCGCCACCTTTACCACTTCTTACTTCAATAACTGCACGGTCGATAAACATAAAATTCTTCTTTCTTTTCTATTATATAAGAAAAGCATACAAAAAGACCACTAATTTGTGGTCTTAATGTTTAATTTTGTCAATTATTCTTGTGGAACGACTTTCACGACTGTTCTGTCTTTGCCAGAACGTTCATACTTCACAACACCATTACATGTGGCGAAGATGGTATCGTCTTTACCTTTTTTGGTGTTAACACCTGGGTAAATTCTTGTTCCTCTTTGACGGTAGATAATGCTACCTGCATGGCACCATTGTCCATCGGCGACTTTTGCGCCAAGTCTACGACCAGCAGAATCACGTCCGTTTTTTGTGGAACCGACACCTTTTTTACTAGCAAAGAGTTGGAGATTTAATTTAAATAACATCTTTAATTCCTCTTTTCTACCGAATTACTTATCGGTTTTGATAGCGATGAATTTAGGATTTGATTCATGTATAGTGTTTAACCCACACACGATAGTTTCAATCACTACTTCATCATGCGCATCTAATGGACGTTCACTTTTGAAATAAGCATGTCCTTCTTCTAACTTAATTTCGTAATCCTTTACGTTAACTAAGTTATTGAACCCTCCAGTCACCACTGCACTCACTGCCGCACAGACAAGATCTTGTCCATATTCAGCTGAATTAGCGTGACCATTAACTTCTAAGAAGTTTATTTGGTTATTAGATGCACGGCCAATAATCACTTTTATCATGATTAGGCATTGATTGCTTCAATAACTAAGCAAGTATATGGTTGACGATGACCAATGGTCTTGTGTTCGTTAGCCTTTGCTTTGTACTTGAAGACGCGGATTTTTTTGCCTTTGCCTTGTTTCTCGACTTTAGCGTTAACGCTAGCACCCTTAACATATGGGTTACCAACTTTGACAGCTTTGTCTCCGATTAAGAGCACTTTGTCGAGGGTAATTGTAGAACCGACTTCGGCATCGAGTTTTTCGACGTAGATTTTGCTACCAACTTCCACGCGAACTTGTTTTCCACCAGTTTCAATAATTGCGTACATAATGTCCCTCCTTTTGTTTAATCACTAAGTACTCGCTATTAAGGCACTTAATAAAGTTTCGTAAACCTTTTCTATGCGGTTGTAGCTAGTGAGGCGACAACGCATGTAATATAACATAAGTTATAAAAGCGTTCAACTATAAATTTGAGAAATTGCTTTTTTTGCATTTACATAATTAGATTAATGTGGTTGAATTAATTTAGTCAGTTGATATAGCGGTCTTAATTGATGCGCTTCGAGCTGACTTTTTTATTGACATTGTATTTACATCACTGATGAAATATGATTTAATATTTTTGCCGGATAATGCAGTCTTAATTGATGTGCTTCACTGCCGGCATTTTTTATTTTTTTCTTTTCTTTTTAATCCGCTTAACTTTACGTTTATCATTTGGATGAAATTGCCATTTTAACTCTTTAGAATCAAATGATGCTTCATCATCGTTGTAAACAATAGGAATTATATAAGCTTGCTTATTACTATTTGGATTAGGATGTTTATATAACTTAACATTCTTTTCCAAATGTTGATGTCTTTTCCTATATGGTTTAGTTGTCAGAAGAATATTATCCACACGTGAATTATGTTTATTAAAAGAATATGAATAATGTTTTCTTCTTCGATTGTATCTAAATTCACTAATTGACATTTTAATTCCATTCTTTTGTTAAAGATGCTTGAAGAAAAGAATAATAGTCTTTATCGGTAATGATTATATGATCCAATAGTTTAACCCCTATCTTTTCTGCTTTCTCGGTAATGGAGTTAGTAAAATCTATATCACTTTTACTTGGCTCAAGACTGCCGTTTGGGTGGTTATGAATGAGATAAAAATAGTAACCGTTATGGATGCTTAATAAACGAATAATTTCTCTACTAGAAACAACCGCACAAACGTCATCTCCTTTGTACAATGTCGTTTCAAAAATGATTTGTTTATTCTTACTAAGAATAACTAATATGAAATTTTCTTGCGCTAAACCAGTTAATGAAAGACTGTATCTTCTAAATAATGACTCGCTTGTAACAGCGTTATTCTCTTCATAAATGAGCTGTTGTTTTTCATTAATTCTTTTTAATATTTCAAAGACCGCAGTGAGCTTTAAAGCGTTAACCTTATTAATGCCTTTAAAAGATAAATAATATTCATATGGTTTACCAATTAATGTGTTCAAAGACTTGGCTTCTCTCATCATTTCTCTAGCAATATCTAATGATGAATGACCAATAGTCCCGACATTAATGATTAACGCTAAAAGCTCAGAATCAGTTAGCTTATCAATTCCAAAACGTTCGGCTTTTTCTCTGGGTCTTTCTAAGAAACCTAAATCTTGAATCTTAGCCATTAGTTCCAAGAGAACTTCCAGCCACCTGGAATGTTGACTCCACCCTTGTTAGAGCGGAACAAACGATAGATGACAACCGCCACAATAGCGGCGCATAGAAGCGCCATCACCGCTGTCACTGTAATTGCTTCTCCCACATAATGGTTTTCCATTTCTTCTTTTGTCAGTAATGTGTAGTTCATAAATAAAACCTCCTATATTGTTAGTAGGAGGCTTTTTTCGATTTTGTCCGAAAATTATGCAATTTTCTTTCTTTTTTCTAATAAAACTTGTAAGTTCTCTTGATGTTTAGCAAGTTTTTCTCTTTCAAGAGAAACTTTCGCTTCTGGGGCTTTATTAATAAAGTTAGGATTGTTGAGCATGTTTTCGCATCTTTTAATCTCATTAGTGAGTGTTTCGATGTCTTTATCTAATTTAGCGAGAAGCTCATCTTTATTGTCATTACTAGCAATATAGAGCTCTGCTTCATTATAGACATGACCTTCACCATCGACATGTTCGTCATTATTAAGCAACTTCACATCAGAGAAAGTAAATCTTCTTAAATAAACTAAGAAATCAGAGAAGACTTCTTCTTTAATTAATAAAGATAAGTCAAGTTTAGCATTAGGCGCTAATTTGTTTTCGATCTTATAGTTTCTCACATCCTTAATGAGATTAAATAATAGGTCGACTTGATTGTCTTTATCAAAATTGACTAAATCATTTTCGTAAACTGGATAAGTTTCAAGCATGACTGAATCTAAATGGCTTGGTAATGAGCAATATAATTCTTCAGCGATAAATGGAGTGTATGGATAGATAAGAAGAATAATATTCTTCAAACACTTAATTAACACGGCTTTAGTAATGTTTTTAGCTTCTTCATTATCACTATTTAAAGCGACTTTAGACATCTCTAAATATTGTGAGCAGAAATCATCATAAACAAAGTTATATAAATGATTACTAGCCGCATTAAAGTCATATTTATCCATGTTCATTGTGACGTTTTTAATTGTGGTATTAAGTCTATTAATAATCCATTGATCTAAAGCGGACATCTTCGCTTTATCTAAGGTCACTTCTTTATAATCATCACCTAAAACTGATAAGACATAGCGCGCGCTATTCCATATTTTATTTAAATAATTGGAAGCCGCTTGGACTTTTTCATCGATATAGCGCATATCTTGTCCTGGTGTGCTGTTCGTGGTTAAGAAATATCTTAAAGCGTCCGCGCCATATTCAGCGATGACTTGCATTGGATCAACGCCATTGCCTAATGTCTTAGACATTTTACGACCAAGTTCATCTCTAACAAGACCGTGAATAACAACTTCTTTAAATGGTCTAACGCCATTCATTTCTAAGCTTTGGAAAATCATTCTAGAAACCCAGAAGAAGATGATGTCATAACCGGTAACCAAGACATCGGTTGGGAAATATCTTTCTAAATCCGCGGTTTTATTTGGCCACCCCATTGTGGAAAATGGCCATAAAGCACTGGAGAACCAAGTATCAAGAACGTCTTCTTCTTGAACCCAGTTTTCTTTATCTTCTGGAGGATCCATAAGCACTTTGACTTCACCAGTATGCTTATTATAATAAGCAGGAATTTGGTGACCCCACCATAATTGACGGGAAATGCACCAGTCTTCGGCTTTTTCCATCCATTGAATAAAGATCTTTTCAAATCTTTCAGGAACGAAATTAACTTTATCTTTTTCTTTCTTTTGGTTAGCAAGAGCTTGTTCCGCGAGTGGTCTCATCTTAATGAACCATTGTTTAGAAAGCATTGGTTCAACGACAGCATTAGAACGTTCACTATGACCAACTGGGTGAACAATTTCTTCTTTTTTAACAAAGTTACCTTCTTTATCAATATTCTTAATTAATTCTTCACGGCAAACGAATCTGTCTAAACCTTGGTATTGACCACACTTTTCATTCATTGTCGCATCTTTATTAAAGATAATAGGCTTTTCAAAACCATATTTCTCACCGATGATAAAGTCATTTGGGTCATGAGCAGGTGTACATTTCATCGCCCCTGTACCAAATTCGATATCAACATATTCATCACAAATGATTGGTAACTCTTCATGGTTAGCAGGATTTATAACCTTCTTTCCATGATATTTTGTATATCTTTTATCTTTTGGATTAACAACCACGCAGACATCACCAAACATGGTTTCTGGTCTAGTTGTGGCCACGATTAAATAGTCATCACTACCAACAACTGGGTATTTAAAATAATACATATAGCCCTTGTCATCTTGGTGAATAACTTCAACGTTAGATAAAGCGGTTTTTTGTACTGGGTCCCAGTTAATAATTCTTTCACCTTGATAAATAAGACCTTTGTTATAGAGGGTGACAAACACTGTTCTAACAGCGTAATTAAGGCCTTCATCAAGGGTGAATCTTTCTTTATTATAATCGAGCGCTAAACCCATTTGAGCCCATTGTTCATGAATGGTATTAGCGTATTCATCTTTCCAACTCCAAGCCCACTTCAAAAACTCTTCTTTCGTGATTGTCGTCACGTCTATGCCCATTTTTCTGAGCTTTTCCATGACTTTAGCTTGGGTAGCAATACCGGCATGATCGCAGCCAGGAAGCCATAAAACATCATAGCCTTGCATCTTTTTATAGCGGACAATAATGTCTTGAATTGTCGTATCCCAAGCGTGACCGATATGAAGTTTACCAGTAACGTTTGGAGGTGGGATGACGATGCTAAAAGGATCTTTACTTTTATCACCACTAGCAAAGTAACCTTTACTTTTCCAATTCTGATATTTGTCTTTCTCGACTTCGAGATGATTGTAGCGTTTATCTAACATAACTACCCTCCTAAAAATAAAAGCGCCCTATTCTAAGGACGCTATATGCGCGGTACCACCTTAGTTCATCCAATAAGGATGCACTTATTTAACCTATTTTCGCTAGGCAACTATTCCTCCAAAGCGACCTTCATCTATTCTCACCATCGAGCTTCCACCATTCTCGACTCTCTATTGATGAAGAGATAGATTACTCCTCTTCTTCACTGGACTTACTTATTATACAAAACTATAGGCTTTTCTCAATCCCTTTTTTCAAAAGGTCGAGACTACCACTTTTTAAAGCGGATGTGTAATAAACTTGTTCAAATGGAATTTCTCTTTCTTTTAAACGTTTATTAAGCGCCGCTTTTTCTTTTTGATTGACCTTGTCTGTCTTAGTTATTACCAAGTAATAATTAATATTGTTTTCTTTACAATAATTAACGATTTCAATATCTTCAGGAGTGGCTTCTCTTCTCGCGTCTAAAAGAATTAACACTAATTTTAATTCATTATTATTAACGAAATAAGATTCCATCATTTCGCCAAATAAGCGGTCAAGATCAATCCCACCTTTAGCGTAGCCATACCCAGGAGCGTCCACTAAAAAGAATTGATTATCTATATCAAAATAATTTAATAAGCGCGTATGGCCAGGTTTTGATGAAGTAAAAGCCAACTTCTTTTTATTAGTTAAAGCATTAATCAATGATGATTTACCAACGTTACTTCTACCGACGATTAAAACCTCAGGTTTGCTTCCCTGAGGTCTTTCTTGCCTATTTGGGCATGATTTGATAAATGTCGCGTTGGTAAAGTTAATCATTAATTAGCAAAACTTTCTTTGACAGCGTCTTCCACTGAAGACATATAGACGATTTGAAGTGATTCTTTAACTTCCTTAGGAAGTTCTTCAACATCTTTCTTATTGTCTTTTGGAACGACAATCTTTTTAATACCACTTCTTAAAGCGGCAAGTGATTTCTCTCTTAAGCCACCGATTGGTAAAGCTTGTCCTCTTAAGGTCACTTCACCAGTCATCGCAACATCAGGAGATACTGGACGTTTACTTAAGCAAGAAATAATCGCACAAGTCATCGCTACACCCGCACTTGGACCATCCTTTGGAACAGCCCCTTCTGGGACGTGAATATGGATATCGTTATTAGCGAAGATATCCGGATCAACTTTGAATTCTTCAGCGTTACTCTTGACATAGTCAAGGGCAATAGAAGCTGATTCTTTCATAACATCACCTAAGTGGCCAGTTAATATCAGCGCACCTTTACCTTTAAAGTAATTTACTTCGATTGGTAAGATATCGCCACCATATTCAGTATAGGCTAAGCCAGTAACAACACCGACTTGTGGTTCTTTTTCTTTTTGTGTGTCTTCAAAGAATGGGACACCTAAGAATTCTTTAACTTTGTCCACATTAATTGTGGTCACCCCAATATTAGGATCTTTAACAAAGTTAACCGCGACTTTTCTTAAGCAAGAAGCAATCTTTCTTTCAAGTTCACGAACACCCGCTTCTCTAGTATAAGAACGGATGATGAATCTTAAGGCATCGTCTTCAAAGACGACTTGGTCTTCTTTTAAACCGTTAAGAGCGATTTGCTTTTTGATTAAGTGTTCCTTAACAATATGCATCTTCTCGATTTCGGTATAAGAAGATAATTGAATGAGTTCTAAACGATCTCTTAATGGACCAGGAATATTTTCTAAATAGTTCGCAGTACAAATGAATAAGACATCGCTTAAATCGTATGGTTCTTCGACATAGTTATCGTTGAACTGTGTATTTTGTTCTGGGTCTAAGACTTCTAATAACGCACTGGCGGGGTCGCCTTTGTAGCTAGAAGCGAGTTTATCGACTTCATCGAGTAAAAATACTGGGTTAGTCACTCCGGCTTTTCTCATGCCTTGAATAATACGGCCTGGGAGAGCGCCGACATATGTTCTTCTATGACCACGTATTTCCGCTTCATCAGAAATACCACCTAAAGAAGCTTTGAAGAATTTTCTTCCTAACGCTCTAGCGATGGATTTACCTAAAGAAGTCTTACCTGTACCTGGAGGACCGTAGAAACAAAGAATTGGGGATTTTAAGTTACCAGTTAATTTCTTAATGGCTAAATATTCGACAATTCTCTTCTTTGGTTCTTCTAAGCCATAATGGTCTTCGTCTAAGATTGATTCAACATGTTTTAGGTCTTCATCATCTTCGGTCTTTTCCCACCATGGGATGTTCATCAAAACATCTAAATAGCTTTGAATTAAAGCGGCTTCTAAACTGCCTTGAGGCATCATATCGAATTTAGAAAGTTCCGCTTTAACTTTCTTTTTGATGTTTTCTGGATAAGGATTCTTTTCTAACTTTTCTAAGATAGATTCAGGAGAATTTTGACCATCTGTATTTTCACCAAGTTCTTTCTTAATCGCTTTTAATTTTTCTCTTAAGAAATATTCTTTTTGCGCTTTTTCACTTGATTCTCTCACTGAGTTAGCAATGTTTTCATCAATTTGCGCTTTGGTTTGTTCTCCGGAGATGAGTAATAAGATTTTACCCATTAAGTCATTGACATTGTTGCATTCTAAAATGGCTTGCTTTTCTTCAGTTGAGCATTGAAGATTGCTCGCTAAGATGTAGCATAAAGAAACAGCGTCTTTAACTTTGTTAATTTGGTTAAGAGTGGATTTATTTAATAATGATAAGACATTCGGTAAGTTATTTAACTTATCAACAATGGCGCGTGATAGTGATTCATTTGTGAGATCATCCACCATTGGCACATTATTAACAGTCGCATTAGCGACATAATAGCCATTAACTTGGTCGAAAGAGATTTCGTTTAAAACGATTCTTTCAACAACGTCCACTCTCACACGGACTAAATCACCTTTTTCGATGATTGAGACAATGCGGCATAAAGAACCAACATGATAAATAGAATCGAAATCGATGACTTCGTCATTTGGGTTCTTTTGGCAAGCGACAAATAAAAGCGAATCGGCTTGTAAATGCGCTGCGTGAATGGCATTGATAGAGAATACTCTTCCCGCTTCGATTGGTTGAATCGTGCTTGGGAAGAGGACAAAACTACGCGTAGGTAGTAATGGTAATGTTAATGTTTGGGGTCTTTCGTTCATGAAAATACCTCCTTAATAGTAATTACTTGTTGTTTTCGTATAAGAATTTTTCAATCTTTTGCATGAGCATATTGTGTCTGAAGTTAGGTAATTGTTGACCTAAGGCTTGTTTGATTTGTTCTAAGCTCATCTTGTATTGTTCGCCCATCTTGGTAAGTTCAGCGTCTAATTCTTCATCAGAAACGGATAAGTTTTCTTTGATGCCAACATTATCCATGACGAGGAATGATTCTAAGCCTTTTCTAGCTTCTTCGCTCATTTGCTTATCAAAATCTTCTTGGCTGGTCTTTGTTAAGACTAAGTATTGTTCGAGATCGATACCGGATTGTTTGAGTCTATTTTCCATATCTTTCTTACGATTTTCTTTTTCATCAGCGATGATTTCTTCAGCGATATCGAATTTAGAAACTTTCTTGATTTCATCAACAAGTTTATTTAAGTAAGCTTGTCTAGCGGCATCTTCTTTTTGTTTTTGTAAAGCTTCTTTACGGTTAGCTTTGAGTTCGTCAATTGTTTTGACTTCTGGGATGTTTAAGTCTTTGATGAATTCTTCATCTAAGGCTGGTAAAACTTTTTGTTTCACTTCGTGAATTGTGCATTTGAATGTCGCATCTTTACCAGAGATTTCATCTGGACCATAGTTTTCTGGGAATTTGACTTTAACTTCCACTTCAATGCCCGCGGAAGCACCCACTAATTGGTCTTCAAAACCTGGGATGAAAGCGCCGCTACCGAGTTCTAATTCATAGTTTTCGGCTTTGCCACCTTCAAATGGGACACCTTCGACAAAACCTTCGAAGTCCATGACAACTGTGTCACCTTTTTCGGCTTGACCATCTTTTGGAGCGATGGTTGCATTTTGTTTTCTTAAAGCTTCAATAGAAGCATCGACTTCTTCATCGGTAACTTCCACTTTTTCTTTACCTAATTTGTAATCAGTATATTTACCGAGTTCAACTTCTGGACGTGTGGCAATAGTCACTTTGACTTCTAATTCTTCTTCACTCAATTTTGTGACATCGAATGATGGTCTAGCCATTGGTTGAATTTTTTCTTCTCTTAATACGTCTTCATACACAGGTTGTAAGACATCGTTGATGGCTTCATTAAAGACTCTCATTTGATCGACACGGCCTTTGAGCATGTTAGCTGGGGCTTTGCCTTTGCGGAAGCCAGGAACCGTCACATTAGCGGCAAGTTTATTGAAAGCTTTTGTTTGGGCTTTTTTCCATAAATCTTTGTCAACATTCACTAATACTTCGGTATGGCAATGTTCTAACTTGGTTACTTTTCTTTCCATGATTAATATTTATCCTTTCAAGTTATGTGCGTGTAATAATATAGCACGTGTGTAAAATAAAAAACAAGCACAAAGCACTTGTAGTTTCTTATAAAGAACTTTTTGAAATTAAAAATCTTCCAGTAACGCTTTAATTTTATTAATTTCTTCTTGTATTTCTTGTTTATTGAGATTCCTTAAAGCGCACATCTTATCTAAATCAACATCATTGGTTTTTAAAAGATCTTCCGCTAAAAAGCCAAAGATAACAATTAGTTGATCAGCGGAATAATTAATAGAATTTGGGTAGATGTAAATCAAATACGAAGAAAGAATGTTAATCGCATTTTGGGCTAATGAAGGATTATGAAAAGCATTTTGGAATAACTGCGAAATTGCCTCAATATCACCAATATTTGGTAAGACAAACGGATCTTTTAATTCAGAAGGTTTAATTTCAATTAATTGACCTTGTGATAAATAGGAGACAACTTTGTCGTAAGATTTAGCCACTAAAAGAAGTAAAGCATAAGAACGAATCATTTGCCTTGGATATATTTTTAAAATATTAAGAATTGGTAAAAGGAAGGATTGTAAGTCTTGTCCTCTAATTGCATCTAAGGCTGTTAAAACATCAGCATCATTCTTACTGAGCAACTTTTTTCTAATTTCTTCTTGACCTACTTCTCGACGTTTATAGAACTTTAATTCTTCTTCTCTAATGTATTTTGGTAAATATCTTAATAACTCTTCTGTTTGTTGGTTTTCATATGGTAATTCTTTATAGTAATTAAGCTCTTCATAAGCTTCATCGAATTTAGCCATCATACAAAGAATTTCAATATGGATTTTCATTAAGATACCTGGTTTAGAAATTAGGTACTGTCTTTTCTCTTTAATTAAAGATAAAGCATCGTTAATGCGATTAACGGCGAGTAAGGCACTTAAACGATAAAACAAACTTAAAGAATCTTGAGAATTTTCTGTAATCTTCAAGACTAATTCATATTGCTTTTTATCCATCAGTGTTTTTAATGAATCCATAATTATTTTTTCTTATTATTTTTCTTGATTTTATCCCAATATTCTTTAAATGATTGCTCATTTTTATTTTCTTGTGGAATATAATATTTTCTCTTCTTTAAATCATCAGGAAGATATTGTTGTTCGACATAATGATTTTCAAAGTCATGTGGGTAAATATAGTGCTGTCCTTTAATTTTAGCGTCCGCACCATCAAAGTGGGTATTTTGTAAATTTCTTGGTACAGTTGTGCCTTTACCTTGATCAATATCCATCATTGCGGAATCGATAGCTAAATAAGCACTATTGCTCTTTGGAGCGGTAGCAATTAATATCGTCGCATTGGCGAGTGGTAGTCTCGCTTCTGGCATGCCAAGTTGTAGAGCACTATCAACGCAAGCTTTGACAATTGGAATGAGTTGAGGATAGGCTAAACCGACATCTTCACTCACTGAACACAATAACCTACGTGAAGCGGCAATGATATCTCCACCTTTAAGTAACTTTGCTAAATAGAATATCGCTGCGTCTGGGTCACTACCTCTTAAAGATTTCATAAAGGCACTCAATGTATCAAAGTGTTTATCTTCGCTTCGATCATAAGCAATATTAGCTTTATCAATTAGACCTTTAACTAAATCGTTATCAATGAGTCTAGTTTGATTAAGCGCTCCAAAGATGAAATCTAAATTATTGAGCGCTTTACGCATGTCACCATTAGAGGCTAACGCTAACGTTTCTAAAGCGTCATCGTTAATCTTTAAGCCTAATTTATCACAAGCTTTTAATATGCCTTCTTTGATATCGTCAACTTTTAAAGCTTTAAATTCGAAAACTGTGCAACGAGATAATAAAGCGGGATAGACATAAAAATATGGGTTTTCTGTTGTGGAGGCAATTAATGTGATATCGCCAGATTCAACGAATTCTAAAAGTGATTGCTGTTGTTTCTTATTAAGATATTGGATTTCATCCAAATAAAGCAAAACACCTTGGTGATTTAAGAAACTATCAGCTTCTTTTATGACATTTTTGATGTCATCAATTGATGCATTAGTGCCGTTTAATTTATATAAAGATAAATTGGAATTTTTCGCAATGATATTCGCGAGTGTTGTTTTACCAACACCTGGAGGACCATAAAAAACCATGTTGGTAATGTGATTAGAATCAATGCTTTTTCTAAAGACAGTACCATCATCTAAAAGATGGTGTTGACCCACCATATCTTGTAAAGATTCTGGTCTTAAAAGATCCGCTAAAGGTTTTTGCATATCAATATGATAACGATAATTGCCAACAAAAACAAAGACTAAGCTTCTGGATTTTTCACTCTTCTACCTAAAACAATAGCGGCAGATGGTGGCGCAATTAAAACAGTTGTTACGATTTCAACGATAAAGTTAAGACCAATAACACCAAAGACGAGGAAGGCTCCAATATTTGGGAAAGTCTCATTAACACCACTTTCTAAGAATGGTCTAAAGAAGATAAGAGAACCAACGGAGAATAAACCTGTATTAACAATTGGTACAGTCGCGCTTGCTAATATCACACCAGCGGTCATACCTACGATGCGGTTGATTTTATTAAATCCGCGATAAATAAGGCTAGCCACTAGACCAGCAATTGTGCATTTTAATAAGCACACAACAACAGTTCCAACAGGACTAATTGGCATAAATATCGCTAATGTTGATGGTGAAAATAACGCCATGATGCCATTAAAAAATCCCAAAATCATCGCTGAAATTGGACCACACCAAACAGCGGCTAAAACCACTGTCACTAATGTGAGATTGATATTGGCGGGTAACAAAGGGAATTGAATATGATTACCTAATGTTTGGAAGATGACTTCCAAGGCCAATAGAAGGCCAGTAATCACAATTGTTCTTGTATCAAACTTTTGTTTCATAATTAATCCTTTAGGTATATTTACCTATAAACGAGATTGATTATACATAAAGCGACATCTCTTTTAAAGCAATAATAAACAAAAATGAGTGACAAAAATCAAAAAGTATTTAATAATAAATAAACGAGTTGTTATAATAAAAGAGCGAAGGCAATTAAATATCAAAATGAAATACAAAAATTTTATCAACAAAGCGACTGATGGTCTTTTGAATGACAATTTTAGACAGTCATTCTTAGTCTGCGTTTTATCCGCGTTGCTTTTCTTTATTTCTCTTGTTGCTTCGATTACACACTTAATTAAAGACACAGATAAGACATTCGGTATCATTATGACCGCTGTTTGTGTCATCTGTCTATCAACGTTCTTATTAACAATTTTTGTTAACAAACGTCAAAACATTTGGCGTCGTGTATTTATGGGGCTGATGGTCGTCTTCTTCTGTTACCTCTGCTATGATGGTGGTCCAGATGGGTTCTTACATATTTGGATTTTATTAATCCCTGCATTCTCTTTTATTACATTTGGTTTAATTGAAGGATTTGCCGTTGTCATCCCAGTAGCATTAGCTATGGTTGCTTTCTTCTGGTGGCCTTTAGCGGATTTTAGAAAATACGCTGCTGAGCAAGCTGCTTCTCAAGCAGGTGGCACTCCAGTTTATATCGATGGACAAATCGCTGTCTTCTCTGTTAACTTAAGAATCCGTTTAACATTAATCTATTTCGTCTCTTTAGCGCTTGGTTATTTTGCGGAATTAGTGAGACATATCGCCGCTAAGCGTTTAAGAGGTTATACAGAAAACTTCAAATACGCTTCTATGCACGACTCTTTGACTGGTTTAGCTAATCAAAACTTCTTAGCCAAATTCTTAGACGAGACATATCAAAATAAAACTGATAAGACAACCTTAGGTTGCTTATTCGTTGACGTTGACTCATTTAAAACAGTTAATGACACATATGGTCACTTATTTGGTAACGTTGTCTTAGTAAAGATTGCAGAAATCTTATCACAAGAAAAAGAAGCATTTGTCTGCCGTTGGGGTGGAGACGAATATGTTGTCTGCTTTAGAGATATTAGTGAAGAAGAACTACTCCGTATTGGTGAAAGATATCGTAAAGCTATCTCTGAATGCAAATTCAAAGATTATCCAAAATTCCACATCACTGTTTCCGTTGGT
>JAGBLL010000069.1 GCA_017635465.1 Bacilli bacterium | reverse complement strand
TTTTGTCATATGCTTTTGTTTCACATGTTTTTCCTCCTTTCGACGGAAGCATAGACATATAAAACATAGCATTTGTAAAAGAAAATTCCGAAAAGCAAAGTTTAATTCGAAAAACGGAATTTAATTTTGCAATTCACGATTATCAAAACAATTACCTTTTTAAATGCATTACTATTTATGATAAAATAAATTAGTAATGTTGCTAATTACCTATAATAATGGCAAAAAAGAAGTATTTATCGATTTTATTATTGATTAAACTTTTAGGAGGTTAAAGTATGGAAATAAAAATTACACACGGAAATGAAATGGTAGTGGCTTTATCTGGTAGATTAGACACAGTCACTTCTATAGAATTATCTAAACGTTTAGAGGCTGAAGAAATCAAAGAGCCGTTAGTCATCTTTGATTTAAAAGAGACTGAATATATTTCTTCCGCTGGTCTTAGACTTTTACTTTATTGGAAAAAAGAATTGGCTAAGACAAAAAAAGCCATCGAGATTCACAATCTCAATAGTGTCTGCCAAGAAGTCTTTAAAGTGACTGGTTTTGGCAATATTCTAAACGTTAAGTAACATGAAATTTAAATTCCCCATTATTCTCAAAATAGCATTGCTCAGTCTATTAGTCTCAACAATGGCTTCTAGTGTGGCTTTAACTATTTCTGGTATCAATCAAAATAATCGCAGCAAGACTACACTTATCAATAATATTGATATGTCTCTTCATAGTGTTGATTATTCTTATACTAATGGTGAAGATGGGGCTAATCTTGTTGAACAGTTAAAAGAAGTTAAAGATTACGTTCAAAATATAGTTTATAGTGATCCTAAAATTCATAATGCTAAATTAGAAGACTTTTCATCCTTTGAAGAATATGAAAAGACCTTCCAATCATGTTCCCCATGGATTTTCCCAAATGGCAATATGATTGGCAGTCAAGCCTATTTCAGCTTCAAAGCGGCTTATCGTGAATTAACACATATTATTTCAGAAGCACACCTCTCAAGTGGCGCACATGCCGCTTATGTTGCATATCATGAAGAAGTTGATGGTGAAAAAAGATTAGTGTTTATGAACGATACACGTATCACTAATCCTGATCCAAAAAATGAATTCTATCATCTTCCTGGTAGCCATTACGTATTTACAGAACAAGACGAATACATTGATAAAAGTGATGAAGATTATTTCGGCTATAAGATTAATGGTTATCTCACTCGATTAGTGCCTATTTACGATACAGAAGGCGATAAAGAAGAAATAGCCTGTGTCTTTATTGAATACGATTTAAAAACAATTTCAGACACTAATCTTCAAATTATTTTAAATGAATTACTAATCCTTTCTATCGTTATGGTGGCGACAGTTGGCCTATGTATGCTTATTGCCCATATGACGATTACTCGCAATTTAAATAAATTAACAAATGCGACAGTTTCTATCTCTAATGACTTAAAAGAAAAGAAGCCAATTGAACCAATCATCATGAAATTTAAATCAAATGATGAAATCGCCTCATTGGCCAATTCTTTTGATGTGATGGAATTAGAAATTGTTAATTACATTAACATCATTAAGCAAGAAGCTAAAGAAAATGAAAGAAGAGAAGCAGAACTTGAAGTCGCTAGCAGCATTCAATTAAGCGCTCTTCCTGATAAAGATTATCGTGATGATAACCTTAGCTTAGCCGCCTTTATAAAGCCCGCTAAAACAGTCGGTGGTGACTTCTACGATTATTTCTATAATAAAGATGAATTTATCGTCATCATTGCTGACGTCTCTGGTAAAGGTGTTCCAGCGGCCATGTTTATGATGAAAGCTAAAACTTTATTAAAAGCAAAAATATTAAGTGGTTTACCACTTGTTGACGCTGTCAGTGAAGTTAATAAAGAATTAAACGCGAACAACGAATCGTTGTTGTTTGTTACTGCCTTTATCGCAGCCATTAACTTTAAGAAAAATGAAATCCATTATGTTAATGCAGGTCATGAAAAACCATACCTTATCCATCAAAATAAGGTCATTAAGCTAGATGGTGCATCAAATTTCGTATTAGGCGGAGAAGAAGATATCGTCTTTATTGAAGAAAAAGCTAAATTCGAAAAAGGTGATGCTTTCTTCACATTCACAGATGGCTTAAATGAATCTATTAATAAAGATGAAGAAGAATTCGGCTATGATCGAGTTATTGAAACATTAAGCGAAAGTAGTGGTCTCTCATTAAACGAAAGATTAGATTTATTTAATAACAAACTCAAAGAATTCGTTGGAAATGAAGAGCAATTTGATGACATCACAATGATTATCTTATGCCGTAATGATGATTCATATCATCTCCGTTATGAACAAAAAGATTATGCAGTCATTGATGACGCAATTAATAAATTCGAGGAGCGCTTTGCCGATGTTGATGACGAAACAAGAGCCCATGTTGGTATCGCTTTAGATGAATTGTTAAATAATTTAATTTCATATGAAAAAAGAGAAGATTTAATTATCGAACTTGATTTCAAAAAAGAAAAAGAAAGACTAAAAGTTGTCATCTCTTGTAATGGTGATGACTATAATCCATTTGCAAAACACGAAGAAAAATATCTTGAACACGACGATGAGAACATCGCTCCAGGTGGATTTGGAGTTAAACTTGTTAAAACATTAAGTAAAAAACACGAATATCGTTATCAAGATAATCACAGTTACATCACATTATATTTCTAGACAAAAAACCAGAGACTTTAAATTCTCTGGCTTTTATTAATTAGCAATTATTAATAATTATTTAATATCATCAATACGTTCTTGGATTTTCTTGTCTAATTCAGCGTTTAAACCTTTTGTCCATTCAGGCTTTTTGCTGTTGCTACCATCAGAGACAGCGACATAAGCTTTGCCACCTTCATAACCTTTGATGTATGCTTCACCGAAATCGCTTAATAGTTCACCAAGAGAAGCGGCTTCGATTTCAGGCATAACGGCAACTGAGAAACCATTGCCTGCTTTATCTTCACAAACGATAATGAGATTGATGTAATCAACTTTTGGAGTGCCACTCACTGTTAATTTGTCAACGGAAAGAGTAAATGGATTCTTATCGACAATCGCTTCATTACCGTATTTGAATGAAAGACCTAAGTCACCAAAGAAATCAAATCTCATTTGGTTTTGATTAAGGAATGTTAAATAATTACCTTCACTTGCAGGTGTTGATTGTTGTGTGGGTTCTGATCCAGAACCTTCGCCACCTTCTTTTTGTTGACAGCCTGCAAGTAATAATGTGCCTGTCAACATAGTGACCGCTATAATTTTTGTTAGTTTCATAAAATCTCCCCTTTTATCTAACGAAAAAATATTACGCTTTTTTGTAACAAAAGTCATAAGAAAATATTTATACTACTGTCTAGTATTGGTTTAGAATAATTGTATGAGCCCAAAAAGTGTATTTAACGCAACAGTATGTTTATTAGGTTTTTTAATATTACTCGTCCACACTTTTAATATCTTCATTAAAAAGGAAAGAAGAAAAGATGAGAACGCCTTATTAATTTTCTTTCTTTTCACAATGTTCCATTTTGCATCTTATTTCACATTTGTGATTGTTAAAGAGCATTACACAAGCGATCCGTTCATTATGACTGTCTATACCATTTTCTACGTGATGAATAATGTGGAAGTGTTCTTATTCTATGGATATCTTTCTAGCTATACTGAAGTACCAGTTAAAACAAGAAAAGTGGCGGACATCATCAATATTTCATTGTTCGTGACATTTGTTGCCAGTGACATTATAAATATCTTTTCACGAGTATATTTCACATCAGTGGATGGCATTTATACGAGAAATAGCCTAATGATTTTATCACAAGGTTATCAATTCGTGATGTTAGCTCTTTCATTTATTCTCGTTATTATTAATAAATCGCTTAATAAGAGAGAAAAAGCTGCTTTCCATATTTATTGTTTATTGCCATTAGTGGCAATTATTGTCCAGAACATTTTAGCGGGTTACGCTATCGCGTATGTTTCATTATTACTCGCTATTGAAATATTGTTCGTGTTCTTAAATGTTGAAAAGAATATCAAATTAAAAGAAGAGCAAGAGAAGCTAAAAGACGCT
>JAGBLL010000068.1 GCA_017635465.1 Bacilli bacterium | reverse complement strand
TTCTTTCTTCCCCAGCGGGATAGAAAGCTAGCAAAGAAAGAAGGGCAACCTAAATAGGTCCCCGAATAAGTTTGGAGGCATTAAGAAAAATCCCGATTAACTTTGGAGGGGTATATAATCCCCGACAAACTTTGGATTACTAAATAAGATAATAGACCACGCTCTCTCATCTCATAGATAGTGTGGTTTTTTTATAATTTGAATCCCAATAAACGTACATAATAATTGTAATAACATGTACATAAAAGTATAATATATATGTACTGGAGGTTCGTTATGTGTCAGGTAAATATAACTGAATTAAGAAACAATATTAGCCACTACATTACCCTGTGTTTGACAGAAGATGTACAAATTACTAAGAATGGTGAAGTCGTAGCTGTTTTATCCAATCCAGATAAAAAGTATTATCAAACACTTGTTAGGCTGTGTGGTTGCTTGAAAGAATATGATTCAGGTGAAGATTATAAAGATATGATCGGAGAGGAGATTATGAAAAGATGCGGTTATTAGTAGATACTAACGTATTTCTTGATTTCATTCTCCAACGTGATGAAAACTGTAAAAACGCCTTAAAGTTTTTTATTTGGTGCAAGCAAAACAAAAACCAAATGTACGTTACATCGATGTCTTTGAGAGATGTAGAATATGTCGCAATGAGAAAATTACACGATAAGAAAAAAGCAAACTCAGTGCTAGCTGACGTTTATTCGCTTTGTTCAAAAGTCATCGGCGTTAGTGCTGATTCTGCCATTAATGCCATATACGAAGACTATAAAGATTACGAAGATGAACTGATGATACAGTCCGCAAAAGAAGAAATGCTTGATGCCGTAGTTACGAACAATATAAAGGATTACGAAAATAGAGGAATACCTGTTTTTACTCCAGAAAGTATTATATCTTTGTCAAATTAATCAATAGCACTAAGTGAAAGCTTGGTGCTTTTTTACTAATAAAGTAGTAAAATATTAAGGAACCAGGTAACTATTATGAAAAATAAGATATCAAAATTATTAATTGCTATTCCTCTAGTATTAGTGCTAACAGGTTGTTCTTTTATTAATGACATCATCAATGGTGGTAATTCTAATGACTATTCTTATAAGCAAGTAGATAAGAAAATTAAAGATTTAGAAATCGATAAAAATAAACAAACAGATTTTAATGTTGGTAGTGATTTTGTTAAGCCTAAAGTTATTGCTACATATGAAGATGGCACAACTGAAGATGTCACTGAAAAATGTGAATTCACCGGCTACAATATGAACGTCGCTGGTAAGCAAACAGTCACTGTTAAATATTCTAACTGGACTATTTCTTATGATATTACTATTAGTGAAGGCTCAATTGGTAAAACCGCGAAAAAGATTAATTTACCTAATAGTTATAAGGGTAATTACTTTACAGGTGATACATTTGTTAAGCCTAAAGTTATCGCGACATTTACCGATGATACAGAAGAAGACGTTACTGAATATTGTACCTTTGAAGTACCTGATATGAACTTAGCGGGTAAACATGAAGTCAAAGTTAAGTTCCAAAGATTTTCAATTACCTTCAGCATTACAATTACACAGAGATACGCCAAAGAACAAAACAACTGTTATTTCTCTGATTATGAAAAAAACCTTAGTGGTTGATGAACCATACCGTTTCTATTATTTCGCTAAAAAAGATGGTGAAGAAGATAAGAAATATGACAATCATTTTGACGTTTTAGTGGGCACACATTATTCAGTAGAAGATGATTCCATTGTTTCTATTAATGATGAAGGTGAAATCGTTGCCTTAAAAGCGGGTGAAACATATGTTCACTGTATCAATACTAGAAATAATGAAGTGAAATTTGATTTTAGATGCTTAGTAAAAGTGGAAGAAAAACACGCGACTAAGTTAGAGGTACTTAATTACCGCGATAAATATTATTCAGGTAAACAGTTTAACTTCATGTGCAAAGCCAAAGTTATTTATCAAACTGGTTATGAAGAAGAAGTAAAACCTTTCGTTGATAGTTCTAAAGTCAATATGGCGGTACCTGGTAATTATAATGTCACAATTAGTTATTCAATTAACGGCACAACAGCCTCAGTTACTAAAGGTGTCACTGTTTTAGATTCATCTTTATATAAATTAGAAAAAACACCTTTAGATTATCACCTAGTGGATTATTATCAGAACTCTTTTGGTGCCTACGCTATGCCAACACGTGGCGATGTCAAGATGTTAGTCATCCCAGTAAAATTCAAAGAAACAGATGAATACATCGCTAATTACAACAATGTTAAAGAAGATATTGACGCCACATTCTTTGGTAGTAACGATAGAGTGGGCTGGAGAAGTGTCGAAACATTCTATGAAGAAGAATCTAAAGGCTTAATTAATATCATTGGTAAAACATCTGATTGGTACGATAGTGGTCTCTCTTATAAAGATTGTTATGATCCTTCGGTCATCGCTCAATTAAAAGCGGACGCGACTAAGTGGTTCTTTGATAATAATCCAAGTGAAGACAGAAAATCATATGACGCTGACCATGATGGTCGTCTTGATGGTCTATGTCTGGTTTATGGCTCTTTAGATTATAGAACTGGTGATTTAGAAGGCGAAGGCGCTGGTAATATGTGGGCCATGGTTAGAACAATTGGTAATGAAAGACCTGATGTTGATAAACCAGTCTCATGTAAATTCTTATGGGCAAGTTATGACGCTATCTATCCAACAAAAACTAAGGCCTTAGAAAGAACAGAGAAATCTGATTATTCAGAAGATGATAAATATAATAGTGGTCCAAAGTATTTAACTCTTGATACTAGAACGATGATTCATGAAACAGGTCATATGCTTGGTTTATTTGACTATTATGCCGCTAAAGATGGTGGAGCACCTTTCCCAGCGGGTCATACTAATATACAAACACTTAACTTTTTAAGTCATGATCCATATTCATTATTACAATACGATTGGGCGGATCCATATATTCCTGAATTCACTCAAACAATTACTATTACTGATTTCCAAGATAATCATGATGTGATTATGCTTAAACCAAATAATGGTCTTGTTAATTCAACATTTGATGAATATATCTTAATTGATTTATATGCGCCTACTGGACTTAATAAATTCAATTCTATTGAACATCCTTTATATTATGGTACTGCTTTAAATAAAGAAGACCTCACCACAGTGGGTGTGAGAATCTGGCATGTTGATGCGAGATTATTAACTAAAGATTCTGATTATAAAGAATTTACTACTGAGCCTATTAAAGGCACTGATTTCCGTATTAGCAATACATATTATGAAGATGATGATCCAGCTTATAAAGAATTCTACGAATTAAAACTAGTAAGAAATAATCCAGATATCGATTATCTATCACTCTCATATAACGTTAAATCTGATTACTTCTACGAAGGTGATGAATTCGATATGACTAAGTTCCCAAAGCAATTCGCTAACGGCACTAAACTCGATAGTGGCTTAGATCTTGGTTGGTCAATTAAAGTCGATGGTATTTATCAAACTGGCGATAACTATTCCGCTGACATAACCGTAACAAAGCTATAATCAAACAATAATAAAAAATAATCGCGGAAGAAATTCTGCGATTTTTTGAAAGTGTGGCACTTTTGTGACAGTCAGTATTGTAACATGTAATTACCTGAACAGAACTCGTATTGATAATAAAGGGAGCGATATGAGTTCATTGGGTAAAATTTTCTTTCTAGAAAAAAAGACGCACTTCGATTCCTTCACAGCGTCTTTTTTCGTTTCAAAACAATCTTTGTTTTGCAATTATATAAATATAAATCATAATATTATAGTAATGAAAAAGTTAAACATCCGTCATAACGCTGATATCAAAAGATTTAATCCCACTGTGGAACAAGGTTTAGATGATGAATCTATTAACTACATGAAAAGTGTAGGCAAAGTAAACGTCGCTAAAAACCCCACGAATAAATCTTATGGAAGAATTATCTTTGATAATGTTTTTACATTTTTTAACATTTTGATGTTCGCTATCGCGGGCTTACTTTTATTAATTGTGGGCCCTCAAGTTGTGACCAACTTAATGTTCTTAGGCATTATCATTTGTAATTTATTAATTGGTACAATCCAAGAATGTAAATCCAAACACACAATTGAGAAATTAAAACTATTAAATGATAGTAAATGTAAAGTGAGACGTAATGGTAAAGTTGTTGAAGTTTTACCAAGTGAAATCGTCTTAGATGATGTTGTTATTTTGTCTCCTGGTGATCAGATTCCAGCGGATTGCGAAATATTAGAAGAAACAATATTAGAAGTTAATGAGTCTTTATTAACTGGCGAATCTATTCCAGTTAAGAAGAGTAAAGGTGACATGGTCTTTGCGGGATCATTTGTTGTTTCTGGTTCTTTAGCGGTACGCATTGATAAGGTTGGTAATGATACTTATATTCAATCAATTGAAAACAAAGCTAAAGTATCTAAATCCCCTAAATCTAGATTAATGATTGCGATTAGGAAAATCATTAGAAACATGACACTTATTGCTATCCCGTTAGCGTTAATTGTCTTAGTTAATGAAATGATTCACACCATTAATAACAATGTTGACGGCTTAAATTTATTCCCTCTATATGATGGCTTTAAATGGGGTGATAGAACTATCTTCTCTGACGCTGTTTTCTATAGTGGTGTGACCATTGCCTATATGATTCCTTGTGGTATGGCTTTATTAGCTTCTGTTGCCATGGCTACAGGTGTAGTTAGACTAGCCCAAGAAAAGACTTTAGCCCAAGATTTATATTCAGTTGAATCATTATCTAGAGTTAATACTTTATGTTTAGATAAAACAGGTACATTAACTGATGGCACGATGACATTAGAGCAATCTATTATTCTTGATGATGAATATAATGATGAACAATTAGAACAATTAATGTCTTCATATTTAGGCGCTTTCAATAGTGTTAACCAAACATCAACAGCGTTACTTAATAAATACGGTAAACTCGTTGAGAAAGTAGAAGACTATGGTCAACAAGCTTCTTCTAAAGCGTTATTTACCGCGTTTAGTTATAAGCATCAATTAAATGTTGTTAATAGAATTAACTTCTCCAGTGCGAGAAAATATTCCGCAGTGGAATTTGAAAAGATTGGTTGGTTTGTGATGGGCGCTCCTGAATACATCACTAAAGATCAATCTATCCTAGATAAAGTTAATGAATTCGCTAAATCTGGTTTACGTGTTATTTTATTAGCCAAAGTCGATGGTGTTGTTAAAGATGATGAACCATTACCTTCTTCTATGCACCATGTGGCCATGTTTGTTATCAGTGACACAATTAGACCAGAAGTTAAAGATACAATGCTATGGTTTAGAGAAAACGATGTTGATATTAAAGTTATCTCTGGCGATAACATCGGTACTGTTTCTTATATCGCTAAACAATCAGGTATCGCTAACTGGGATAAAGTTGTCGATATGTCTAAAATAACACCAGAAGATGATTTAAACGAAATCGTTATGAATAACGCCATATTTGGTCGTGTTTCACCTGATCAAAAAGCGGAAATCATTCAAATCTTAAAACAAAACGGTAGGGTTGTTGGTGTTACCGGTGATGGTCTTAATGACTTATTAGCCTTTAAACAAGCTGATTGCTCTATTGCTCTTGCTAATGGCGCAGCCGCGACTAAAAACGTTGCTAACTTAGTCTTATTAGATTCTAACTTCTCAAATATGAAAGAAGCCGTCTTCCAAGGTAGACGTGTTGTTAATAATATTCAAAGATCTTCATCCTTATTCGTCATGAAGGATTATCTCTGGTTATTCATTACCATCATGCCTATTTTGTTGGGTTTACCACATATGATTCAACCAACAGTCATGTCTGTTGTTAATATCTTCATTACTGGTATTGCTAGCTTATTCGTGGCCTTAGAACCTGATAAAACTAGAGTGACTGGTAACTTCTATAAGAACGTTACTAAACGGGCTATAATCGCCGGTTTCTATATGTTCTTACCAGTATTATTAATTACTTTATATGTTGTTATTTCACGTCAATTCTTTATGGGTCAAAATTTAGATGGTGTTAGTAAAGAACTCGCTACTGAATTTGTTAACGGTGAGATTACTAAGATTGGTTGGATTCCAGTGATGGCTTTATGCGTCACAATATCAGGATTTATTATCTTCTTTAGAAACTGCCGTCCATTTACGACATTTAGAAAAGTATTATTCTTCATTATCTTAGGTGTGGTCTTATTAGTGTTATTACTCGCTCCTGAATTCTTCATTGTTTCAGGTACAAAGATGCTTAAACAAACAGGTGGTATCACTAAGATATTCCATTATATCTTCTCTCATATCATGTCTAATGTGACATTATCGTTATTTAGAACGATGACATTAGAACAAACTATATTCTTAGGAGCTTATGCATTAATCGCTATTCCATTATATTTATTAAACGAAAAAGTCTTCGGCTCATTAGTGGAATTCGCATTGTTCTCGAAGAGAGAATTTAAGGACGAATAGAAATATGGAAATATATCGCGGTCACATTGTTTATTCCAAGAATAAAGATGAACTAGTGGAAATCACTAATGGCTATATCATTGTGACTGACGGTGTTATTCAAGGTGTTTATAAAGATTTGCCAAAAGAATATGTAGATAACAAGGTTATCGATTTTGGTAATGGTATTATTATTCCTGCTTTCTCTGATTTACATGTTCACGCTCCTCAATATCCAAATAGAGGCATAGCGATGGATAAATTATTAAGCGATTGGCTTAATCACTATACTTTCCCATTAGAATCTAAATACAAAGATCTAGAATTCGCTAAACAAGTTTATCAAGCATTTGTTAATGATTTAATTAAACATGGCACAATGCACGCGGTTATATTAGGAACAATCCATAATCCTGCGACTGATTTCTTAGTGAACTTATTAGAAAATAAAGGCATCCAAGCATATGTTGGTAAAGTCAACATGGATAAAGATTCACCTTCCTTCCTTATAGAAACAACTGCTCAATCAATTAAAAATACAGAAACATTTATTAAAAAGCACATTAATAACAAATACGCTAAAGTGATATTAACTCCAAGATTTGCGCCTACTTGTTCTTTTGAATTATTAAAAGGATTAGGTCAATTAGCTAAAGAGTATAATGTTCCAACACAAACACATATTGTTGAATCATTATGGGAAAAAGAAGAAGCTAAGAAATGCTTTACTGGTTGTAGATGTGATATGCAAATCTATGATGAAGCAGGCTTATTAAAAGTTCAGCCCTTTATCGCTGCGCATTTCATCTTTCCAAGTGCAGAAGATATTAAATTATTAAAAGATAATAATGGCTACGCAGTGACATGTCCTGACGCTACTTTAAATGTTATCGCTGGTATTATGCCAACAGGTAAATTAATCGATACGGGCATCAATTTAGCCATCGGTAGTGATATATCCGCTGGATCATATTTAGGTATCTATAGACAAGTAGCTAGTGTCGTTAGATTATCAAAATTAAAACAGTTTTATGAACCAGAAAATAGAACAGTCCATTTTAATGAAGCCTTTTATATGGCGACGAAAAGTGGTGGCCAAATCTTTGATAAAGTTGGCAGTTTAGAACCTGGTTATTATTTCGATGCATTAGTCATTGATGGTTTAGAAGATAGCTTTATGAAATTATCACCAGCCCAATTAGTGGAACGCTTCTGTTATGCAGGTGATTCCCATCATATCGTTCATAGATATTTAAGAGGTAAAGAAATACTATGAAGCCGACATTTATTTGGGATTTAGATGGCACATTATTAGATTCATATGATGTTATCGTTGAAAGTCTTTGTATTTTATATAAAGAAAGATTTGATATTGATTTAAATAAATTAGAAGTTAGACAAGAAGTCATTAGATATTCTGTTGGTCACTTTTTAGCGAGAATGGAAAAACAGACAGGTGTTTTATTCCAAGAACTAAAAGACCGTTATTCATGCATCAGTGGCGAGCGTAAATTAAATATCAAAGCCATGAAGCATTCTATTGAATTATTAGATTATTTAAAAGAACAAGGTATCCATAGTTATGTCTTTACACACCGCGGCACATCCACTGAACCAGTATTAAGAAATATTAATATGTATGACTATTTTGATGAAATCGTCACTAGCGTGCAGCCATTTAAAAGAAAACCATCACCAGAAGCGATTAACTATCTAGTGGAGAAATACCATTTAGATAAAGAGCATACTTATTATGTCGGTGATAGAAGCTTGGATATGGAATGCGCGAAAAGCGCTGGTATCAAAGGCATCATGTATCTTCCTAAAGATGGCTATGGTTTAAAAACCGGTAAAGAAGACTATATCATCGAAGATTTATTAGAAATTAAGGATATTATTCATCTTTTATGAATCCCAAAGTGCAAAATGAAACTAAATTGCACATTGGAAAATAAAATATTTCATTGTGTGATTACGACATTTTTTGAATAATAGTGTATATGGGTTCACATAATTCAACTTCAATACTTAAATCAACATTCAACACTAGATACGTTCCTACAGGCGACAAAAGATATTTAAGAAGCGATTGTCCTTCTGAATTAACTGATGAAGAAGTTAAATGGCTTAAAGATAATAACTATCTTACTGTAGTGGATTTCAGAAACCCTGAAGAATGTGAACTGAAACCTTGTAGATTAGAACATGAAGAAGGTTTTAATTATTTACATATGCCTTTTACTGGCGAATGGTATGTGCCTAATCCTTCAACGTTAGAGCAAATCATTAAATCATATGAAGAAATGGTTAATGATAATACATTCAAAATAGTGGACACGATTATGAATGCACTCACGAGAGTGTTATATTTCTGCGCTGCTGGTAAAGATCGAACAGGTATAGTTTCCGCGATTATCTTATATAGATTAGGCTTTGATGAAGAAACAATAATCAAAGATTATATGGAAAGTAGAAATAATTCTTTAGCCTATGTAAAAGCCTATATGGAGAAATATCATCCAGATGAAGATATAAAACCAGTCTTATCTGATGAACGCTACTTAAAAGCGGCCCTCAAGCTGGTTAAGCAAAGAGAACCTCAAAAATAATTTAAAAGCACGTTGATTGTTATCAATGTGTCTTTTATTATATTTTCATTATAAGAGGACAAATTAATGAAAACTTACACTCATAAAGTGCAGTATTATGAAACTGATAAGATGGGTATTACTCATCATTCAAACTATATTAGGATGATGGAAGAAGCGCGTGTCGATTTCTTCGATTCTATTGGTCTTAGATATGATGAATGTGAAAAGATGGGTATCATGTCACCTGTTTTAAGTGTTAACTGCAAATATAAGAAACCAACTTCATTCCCTGATGAAATAACAATTGAAACATTTGTTAGTGATTACACAGGCTTCAAATTAACAATCGGTTATATATTCAAAAAAGATGATGTGGTGGTGTGTGAAGCTAGTTCTGAACACTGCTTTGTCAGTAAAGATATGAAAATTGTCCTTCTAAAAAATAAATATCCAGAATTAGATCAAAAATTATATTCACTCGTGGAAAAGAATTAGAGGTAACTTACGATGTATCAATTCACTAATGACTATTCATATTTAGCACATCCTCGCATCATAAAAGCATTAGAAAAATATTCTGATGAACACAATATTGCTTATGGCTTAGATAAGCATTCTTTTAGTGCTTCTAATTACATTAAAGACATCTTTGATGTTCCTAATGCCTCTATTCACTATTTAGCGGGTGGTACACAAACAAATATGGTCCTTATTTCTAGCGCGATTAAACACTATGAAGGAGTTATTGCCGCGAATTCTGGTCATATCAATGTCCATGAAACCGCCGCTATTGAAGGAAGCGGACATAAAATCATTACTGTTAATGGTAAAGACGGTAAAGTCTATCCTAACGATATTAAAGAAGTGATGGAGTTAAATAACAACGAACACATGGTTAAACCTGCTTTAGTGTTTATTTCTAATTCCACTGAAATCGGTACTATTTACACAAGAAAAGAATTATTAGACTTAAGAGAAGTCTGCGATGAATATGGTTTATATCTCTATTTAGATGGTGCTAGATTAGGTAGCGCTCTGACATCTAAAGAATGTGATTATGAACCTAGTTTTTTAGGTCACGTCCTCGATGCTTTTTATATCGGTGGCACTAAAAATGGTTTCCTATTTGGTGAAGCATTAGTGATCGTTAACAAACAATTACAAAAAGATTTTAGATACGCGATTAAGAATAAAGGCGCGATGCTCGCTAAAGGATATGCTGTTGGCATTCAATTTGAAGAAGCGTTTAAAGATGGCTTATATTTTGATATCGCTAAAGCCACTAATGAAGTCGCGGATTATCTTAAAGATAAATTAGCCATCTCTTCTAAAGAACAACCAACAAATCAAATTTTTATTAAATTAGACAACAAAAAAGCTCAAGAAGTCATTAATAAATTCGGCACTGAAATGTGGAATAAAGGAAAAAATGAATCTGAAATTAGAATAGTTATTTCCTTCATGACCACAAAGAAAGATGTCGATGAATTAATCGAATTTCTTAAGTAGCATTAACAATAAGATAGATAACTCAACAAAATCTTTGTAAAATAGATTTGTTGAAGGAACATATCTCTATGAAAACTAAAAAGCTTTTATATGCGGCTATTCCCGCTTTAACAATCTCTTTACTCGTGGGTTGTAATAAACCTAAAGAAGTTATTCCAGATAGCAGAGAAAGAGAACCCGCTACTGAGATTGGTGATATTATCAATGCTTGGACTGATAAATTAGATTCTAAAGAATTACCATTAGGTTTAAGTAATGCTTATAGCCAAGGTCAAATCATTGAAAACTTTGGTAATGAAGATAATCAATCTTTATATTATGAAGTACAACATCTCGCTAAAAAGAATTATCTCGGTAGTGATTTAGTTAGTAATATCTATTTCAAAGATGATGACGCCGGTAATGGTGATATTGTTTCTTTATGTGCTTATGTTCCTAGTGACGCAAATATCGCTTCTTTACAACTTGAAGTATTTACAAGTGGCATGTCCACTAGCTTTAAAAGCGATGTATTAAATATTGATGAAAGTAATAGTGACCAATGGAATCGTTTAGTGGTGACTTTTGATACATTAGAAACATTAGGGGCAATTCGTCTTAATTACAAATTAGTGGATGAAGCATATTTAGGCTCTTTCTATGTTGATGATATTGAAACTATCCTAGGTGAAGAAACAGTAAAAACAGATTATGTTTCTAACAATGAAAGTTTATATCAAGCATATGAACAATTCTTTAAAGTGGGCACATGTATGCCTTCAAGACTTTTTAACAATTCAATGATTAGAAAAATCATTAAAGAAAACTTCAATTCTGTCACCGCAGAAAATGAAGCTAAACCTGAAAGAGTTTTAGTGCAAGAAAGTTCTCAAAGATTAGAAAAAGATGAAGAACTAAATGAAATCACTGATTGTTCTATCACTATTAAACCATTTGAAAAAGTCTACGATTGGTGTGAAGCCCATCATATTGGTGTAAGACATCATACATTTGTTTGGTTTGATCAAACTCCAGCGTGGTTCTTTAAAAAAGGTTATAAAGATAACGCTGATTATGTTAGTAAAGAAGTCATGATCAAACGTATGGAAAACTTCATTAGAAAATCATTAGAAGTCGTTAACGCTAGATGGCCAGGTTTAGTGTATGCGATTGATGTTTCTAACGAAGCTATTCAAAATGGTAATATCAGAACAAAAGACAACAATAACCAAAATCCAAATAACTGGTATCAAACAATTGGTAAAGACTTTGTCTATTACGCTTTCAAATTTGCTAGACAATACGCTGATGAAGGACAAAAACTTTACTATAACGATTATTCCTATGACTATGACACTAATAATTGTAAATACGCTGTTAACACATTATTAAAACAAGCTATCGCAGAGCAATTAATCGATGGTGTTGGTATTCAAGGCCATACTGATAGTGATCAAAATATGAATGCTTTTATTACTAACGCTAAGATGATTAAACAAAAAGGCTTAGAATGCCAAATTACAGAATTAGACATTACAATTAACGGCACTTCCACAAGTGAATATAATAAGCAAAAGAAAGCTTATAACACTTTATTAACCAAAATTTTACAAAACAATATTAGTGGTGCAACTAACATTACTGCGGTTGTTGTTTGGGGTGTTGTGGATGATGCCTCTTGGAAGAGCAGCCAAAACCCATTATTATTTACTAAGAACTATGGTAAGAAACCAGCTTATTATGGATTCTTAGAAGCAGTTCAACCATATTTAGAGCAAGACGAGGCAGTTGAATAGAATGGAATTTAAATATCATTTACCAGCATCATTATCATTTGATAATCATTTAGAATTTGAAAAAGAACTATTAACTGTTATTGGTGAACAACCAGTTGATCATCTTATTTTAGACGCTGAAAACACCAAATATATTTCTAGTGCGGGATTACGTGTTTTATTAACTTTCAAAAATAAATATGGAAATGTGGAAGTTATTAATACATCCACTGAGGTATATGATGTCTTTGAAATGACAGGCTTTACTAATATCATTACTGTCTCTAAAGCCTTTAGAAAAGTATCAATAGAAGGATGCCCATGCATTGGAAAGGGCGCACACGGTGCTGTTTATCGCTTAGCGCCAGATACAATCGTTAAAGTCTATTATGATGAACATACAACATTAGAAGATATTAAATGCGAAAGAGAATTATCAAAGAAAGCGTTTGTCATGGGTTTACCCACTGCGATAGCGTTAGATATCGTTAAAGTTGATGATATGTATGGTACAGTCTTTGAACTATTAAATGCATCTTCTTGTTCTAAATATATTAATGAATCTCAAGAAAACACTGACCACTTTATTGATAAAGCAGTGGAGATTCTTAAACATATCCATCATATAACTGCCACTGATGGTGATTTACCAGATATGAAACAATGTACTTATGCCTATCTTGATAAAGTTAAAGGATTCTTTGACGAAGAAACATATAACAAAGTTAAAGCATTAATTGATAGTATCCCAACAACGATGACATTATTGCATGGTGATTTCCATTTAAAAAATCAATTAATGGTGGGCCAAGAATTAATGCTTATTGATATGGATACTTTATCAATTGGTGATCCAATCTTCGAATTAGCCTCAATTTGTAATTCATATTATGAATTTGCTCGTTTAGATAAACGCGCTGTGGAATCATTCTTAGATATTCCAGTGGAAAAAGCGGAATATATTTGGAAACAATTATCAAGGAAATATTATTCTGATTTAGA
>JAGBLL010000067.1 GCA_017635465.1 Bacilli bacterium | reverse complement strand
TGGATAAAATTTTTATTTTTGATTTTTTGCTATTACCCTTTTGATTTCGCGATTTTTTTGCGTGCAACCCTTCGCCGGTTTTCGTTTATATAGCACCGGAGATAATGACCGCCCCACAGCTTTTTATAGTAATAAACTTTTTCTTTATGGGCGCGAATCACACCCGGGCGAAAGGAGCTGGAAAGGCCACTTTTTTATGGTCCAGAAAATCCTGGTTTTTGAAAATTTGGCCTCGCGTATTTCTGACGTTGGCCCTTCGGTACTGGTGAGATTGTCAGCAAAGCTGACCTGGGGGGATAGATGGTAGTTTTTTATTTCAAATCCATCGAGCGTACACGCGCGTGTGTGCGCAGCATTTTCATTTGCCATATATTTGAAACCTTGCAGACGCTTGTCCTTAATTGTCTTATGTTGTCTTACACTAATAACCGATAATATACATTAAAGGTAATTAAATATAACATTCGATGGTGCTTATCTTTTTAAATATTTAGCGTTTTTATATGTGCCGATTTTATATATTTTGTTTTCTTTTATTAACTTAGCTAATACTGATTCAATCGTAGTAACAGAAACATCTGGTAATAATTCTTGAATGTCCGCTTTTGAAATTGGAACGATACTATCTAAAACAACAGCTTCAATACGTTCGTTCTTCTTTTCTTTGCCGCTTTTAGTAGCAATAAACCTTCTATTGATTTCTTTATAACATTGATAAAGAATCTGGAAGGTAAATTGAATAAATGGGTAATAGGTATTATTAGATTCATGCCATCCATTTTGGGATCTCTCCAAGATGTCATAATAGTTACCTTTAAATTTATTGATTTGGTTTTCAAAAGATATGTATTTTCCAATGTCATATCCTTCTTTATAAAGTAGTAATAAAGTTAATAATCTTGATACACGACCATTACCATCACTAAATGGGTGGATGGAAAGGAAATCAACGATGACACACGGGATTAAAAGAAGTGCTGGTATATCATAATCATCTCTAGCAACTTGATATGCTAAGCAGAATTCTTTCATTACTTTATTCACGTCTTTAGCCTTTGTTGGAGTAAAGATAACTCTTTTAATTGTGCCGTCAGGATATTTTTCTGCGATTACATTGTCGCTTGTTTTATATTTTCCACCTTTTTCATATCCAACGTGTCTAGCAACAAGCATTCTATGAATTGTTTTGATTGTTTCTTCATCAAAAGATAGATATTCATAATTATCTTTAACAAATTTAATAGCGTCGTGATAGCCTGCGATTTCTTCTTCATTATGAGTAAGAGGCTCACTATTGTTTTCAACAATCTCTTTGATTCTTTCTTCGGTGGTAAAAATACCTTCGATTGCGTTGCTTCCTTCAACAGATTCTCTTATCGCTATTGTCTCGAGTTTATTAAAAAGTGATTTGTTTGATTCTTTTTTAGCGTTAGTCTTACTTCTTAGATCAGTAATGATATTAGATAGAGAAAAGAGGTCTGAAGTGATTGTTTTATCTTTTAAAAATTCGTAGGTAAACTTGTGCATATGCTTTAAAATCTTTCTGCATATATTTTACAATTTCGTATGCAGTAAATCAATGACTTAATATAGCAAAAAATCGTGCACCAAATATTCAAAACGGTAAGTCATCACCTTCGTTATCATTAACATCACTACGACTAAAAGACTGATTCATTGATGTAACAAAGTATAGATAATGATCCTGTATACCTCTATCATTCTTATAAACGAATTTAAAGGTTGGCTTATCAGAATAGTCCTTTTCTCCTGTTGGATAATAATGGCAAACTGTTTTAATGAAGTAATCTAATTTAACTTTGATATCAATAATATCTTTTTGCTTATTTAATAATGATTCAAAGTAATTGATATAATCTCTTAGCTGTAAGCAAGAATCATTAATATATTCACAATTAATTAAACGATTAGTGAGTTCTTTAGCAAAGGGATTTGCTTTTATCTCGTTTAATCTCGTTAAATTGTTATCTTTATTTGAATTATCTTCTATTAATTTATCTTTACTTATATTATCTTGGGTTAACAAATTGTCATCATTTTGTCGACAAACTGTTAACAACACTGGTTTAGGTGTTTCTTTTTCTGTATAAGAGCCGTGTTCATCAAAGAATAGCGACTTTAAGTCATCAACATATAATGATTCAGAAATTCTAGATGGTTGGATGGTATTATTAATTCTCCACCCTTTAATAAGGATAAGTTTCTCTTCTCTTACTAGCACAAAGCGTTTAGCAATAAGCATCTCCAAATCGCCTTTGGTACATCCCACTAGTTTCATGACACTTTTAGCGTTATTGATATAACCACGGTCATCCGCTTCCATACCAAGTTGAAAATAAAGCAGCTGCGTGGTTGCAGGCAAATCAATAAAATCATCACTGCGAACTATCTTCTTTGAAAAACAACGCCTATTTGCCATTATATCTTCCTCTATCGATAAAACTTTGGAGGGACTCACCAAAGATTCTCCACTGAGTCCCTACCTTAAATGCATCTAATTTATTTGCTTTTATATAACGGATTACGCTTCTACGACATAATCCTAATATTTCCATCACTTCATTAACGGAATAAGTCTTTTTATAAATCATTTAACAATATCCCCATTCTTTTAATAAACGATGGATGTTTTCTAGTCCTAAGATTGTGGCCTTAGTTGTGAATTTAATATGGACACCATGCTTGGTCGTATATTCACAAGGAACAGCTTTAAACCAACCGCGTTCAACATAAAGTCGATATGGTTCGTTTTTGTCATTAATCATTTCTTTCTTCCTAAGAATCTTAAAAAGATTCGTTCTTCCAATACCAGGAAGCGCAAGGGTATCAGCAATTTCTTTCATAGAGAGCAAACTTTTAGATCCTTTCATGGCGCGATATTTAACAGCGTCTTCCGATAGAACATCCACCACTTTATCTGATACAGCTTCAATAAATGTATCGTTATTCACCAAATCATCTGCCGTAGCGACTGGCAAATTCTTATTTTCGACAGACGCGAAGAATTTGGCTTTAATCCAATCTTTGATATCTAATGCAGATGGGAAGGTGCTTCCAATACACAAATCATAAAAGCCACGAGAATTGATAAAAGTCATTTTTCTCATTTGGCCGTGAGACCTGACGTCAAATTTCTGGACGTCAGCTTCTTTAGCGTGTGTTTTAATTGCTTGTCTGTGATTGACATATCCAAGTGCATCGCATACATCAAGCGCACAAAGCCATACTTGACCATCAATTTCAATATTTCTGATGTTCCCAAAATCAGGGTTGTAGTTATCAATTGCAACAATTTCGTTTTTGTTTGTTTGAATTATATTAGCGTTCATCGTTATACCTCCTTAATAAATAATTTTGATGAAATAATTAATTCCGAATCATTTTCTTCTCTTTTTAGAGAATGGTTATAAATTTGAGTGGTACTAATATCTCTATGACGAAGGACTTGTTGAGCTTGTTCTAAAGAGCCACCACTTCTAAGGATTTCGCTACAGACAAAATGCCTAAGCGAATGAGCGGTCATATTTCTATCTTCTAAACCAGCTTCAAATAAGAAATTTTTAATGATTTCTCTAATGGATCTAGTTCTTATTGGATTGCCATATGAATTATTGCCATGCGTTATAAATAACGGTGAATAATCATCTCTTCTATGTGCTAGATAAGTTTCAATGATGTCATAGACTTCATCCGATAATTTGACATATTCGGATTTATCATCTCTTCCTTTGCCTCGTACATAGAGGATATGGGTATCATTAATGAAAGATAAATCGTCAATTTCCGCTCTTTCGACTTCTATGGTTCTTAGGCCAGTTGTGGCAATAAGCGACAATATCGCATAATTACGATATGCTTCTAAAGAATCATAGGATTTTGCTTTAGCGATATTAATGAGAAGAGAGACATCATTAACATTTAAGACATCTCTCCTCATCACTCTAGTGGTTTTCATGGAATTGATGCCCACCGAAATATCGGGATAAATCTCATTACGGGCTAAGTAATGGAAGAATCCACGTAAGACCACTATCGCTTTTTGAATCGATACAGGGGCAAGTGTCTTTGATAAATATTCTTTATATTCGATGATATTCCTACTTTTTGGCGTTTCGAGATATCTACCTTTCAAATATTCAGAAAACTTAATCAATATTGTCCTATATGATTGTTTAGTGATAGGTGATCTATCTAAATCCTGAATAAAGGATTCGATTTCATTTTTAAAGAATGGAGAATAATCAGTCGTCATCATATTGTTCTTTCATTCTTTGTAACTTGTTTTGATACTTCTCTTCTAATTGATAAATATCTTCAAGGGAAATATCTAATGTGTGCGCTATGCGACCCATAATAACTAAAGAGACTTTGCCACCACGAGAGCCGTTTTCTAATCTGGCGTAATGTTGAAACGACATACCAGATTCACGCGCTACTCTGCGTTGGCTGTAGTCTTTTTTATTTCTCAGGTCAACCAAGTAACTTCTAATCATTTGTCTACCTCCTATTTGATTTGTTTTTAAACGCAATTCTCTTGCAATTAAATGTTAAAATAAGAAAAATGATTTATGAATATTCTAAAATTAAAAACTAAAAAAGGTTGATTATTAAGAAATGATAATATTATATATAATATTAAGTCTTACATTTTTTATTTAGTCAACCAATTTGTTTATTGATTTTAAATCTTAACTGCAGTTTAATTAATGTATAAAGGTGGTTTTATTGGTATGGAATACTCTGTTGATTATTCAAAAATGAATTTAAAAGAATTCCTTGATTTATATAAAGTTGCTTCTCCAGAACAAAAAGAAGAAATGGATCACTTCACAGATGAAATTTGGCCAAAAGAATCTCGAGAAAAACTAGCTGCAGCAATGATAGATTTGAAGGAAAAGATTACCGGTGTTAAAAATAATTTAGAAGCTTCTGGCATTTTTGATGCTCTAACAAAAGCTCTTAGAGAAACAGGTGACAACAAAGGAATATATAGCGGCCTGGCAATCAAAAAATACTGCAGGATTAGAGAAATATCTGAAAAAAGATTGTGCAACATGTTAGATATTGATAAATCAACATTATATAAATACGAAAAGGGAATAATAGATGTCCCAGCAACGAAATTAATACAAATATCTGAAATATTAAATGTTTCTACCGATTTATTATTAAAAAGAAAAAAGAGGGAATTAAAACTAGGCTATTTAGGCAATAACGTGCCTTTATATGAATATAACTATAAGAAGCAAGAAATCATCACATCGAACGTTTCATATGCCTTGGATCAGAATTTAAAAAACTTTAAAGAGAGAATTCAAGTAATCAAATACGAAAAGCCAATACACGAACTTGGACTACCAAGAAATTCAATTCTTTTCATTGTTGATAAAAAACAAATTGATTTAGATGCCGAACTTCCTAGTGATTTTGGTGCTTTTATTGAGGAGAAAGACAAAACCGGAAAGGTAACTGAGCAATATTTCTCATATATCCAAAAGATAGTCGGTAAAGATAAAGATTATTCATCTGCAGTTAATTATAATTTTGAAAAAGATGGCAGAACCTATACATGTGGTGTCGGTAAATTAAAAGAAATGCTTTCTAAAATAATATTGAAAGCAGTTGTCGATTTTTAAATTGTCACCACTAGGTGTCTTACCAAACAATAATATCTCTGCTACATTATAAGTGGCGTTCGAGATTATATCTCTTTAAATGATATTCCTACACTTCGGTGGAGGAATTTTTTTATGGATCAATATAATCGCTCATCATTAATAAATTTAGTTATTAAAGACATGTTACCAATGTCAATTTTTAACGTTGAAACAGTAGACATATCCGTTGATATTATCACTCATAAGAGTGATATATGTATGTAGGAGGTTTCAATATGGAAAGACAAGTGCAAATTATCGCTCCACGAGTGAAATTGAAAATACTATGTGGTAACAACCCATATCTAGCGCATCAGAAACGTGTCGCGGCTTATTGCCGTGTTTCCAGTGATAAAGATGAACAACAAAACAGTTTTGATAACCAGGTCGACGAATGGAAGAAAAGACTAGAAAGTGATCCAAGTGTTATTTTTGTTGGAATATACGCTGATGAAGGTATAAGTGGCACCTCTGAAGAAGGAAGAGCGGAATTTCAAAGAATGATAAATGACGCAAGGTCTGGAAAGATTGATAAGATTGTCACTAAATCAATATCTAGGTTTGCTAGAAACGTTGCTGATTCCATTAATATTGCTAGAGAATTAAAAACCATTGGAGTGGAAATATATTTTGATAATGAACATATATCGACATTAGACCCATCTAGCGAGATGATGTTCACTTTAAACGCGATTATGGCACAAGAAGAATCCAGGCATATTTCTGATAATGTTAAATGGACTTTTAACAAGAATAAGAAAGAAGGAATTCCAATGATTCCAAGTAATTTATTGGGTTACAAAAGGGATCCAAATAATCCTAAGAACCTAGTAATTATTCCTGAAGAAGCTGAAATTGTTAAATTGATATTCAAACTTTATACTGATGAAGTTGGCACGAATGAAATATGCCGCATTCTTGAAAAAAAAGGCTGTCTCACTTCTAGAGGCAAAACTAAATGGTATAACACCACTGTTGAAGGAATAATAACCAACGAGAAATACTGTGGTGACCTCTTACTTCAAAAAAGCGTTACCATTGATTTCTTAAAACATAAAAGAGTCAAAAATGACGGCTTAGAAGAACAAATCTATATCAAAAACAATCATGAACCGATTGTGGATAGAGATACATGGGATAAGGCACAACTTATCTTAGATAGAAACAGAAACCGTTTTAGAGGAGAAAACAAAGATTCTCATAAATACGCTTCTAAATATCCATTAAGCGGAATGATTATTTGTCTAAATTGTGGTGATACATTTAAAAGAAGGCATTGGACTCAAGGATATCCTGAACCAAGAATTGTTTTTCAATGTTCAGGTTATGTTGGAGGCGAACCAAGTCAAAGATGTCCATCAAAAGCCATAAGCGAAGATATATTATTAAAAACAACGTGTGAAGTTATTAATAAGATTTATCTAAATAAAGGTACGGCTTATAACAAAGTTATCGCTAATATCAGAAAATACCATGATGAAGACGTTCTTCAACAGCAAATGGATGAAGCCTACGCTGACCAAAGAATTATTGAATCTGAAATTGATGACATTATTAAAAAGAAGCAATCCACTACTGATGATGTTGAAAAAATTATTTTGGATAGGCAATATCGTGAAAGGGTTATCGAATATCAACGATTAAATAAATTGATATTTGATTTGTCACAAAAACAGCAAGATGCTCAATATGCCAAACTAAGAATCAAAAAGATGGGCGAAACATTAAAAGGAGAAAAATTGACTCCAGAAACATTAACTAAGCCTATCGTTGAAGCATTTATACAATCCATCATTGTGATTAACAAAAGAGAGGTTGTATTTGTTCTCCCAAATAGTGAAAAAGCTAATTACATGGCCATCAAAGAGAAAAGACATGATTTGATTAATAAAGAAATCATTGATGATGGAGATGTTAAATTAGATAGACACTTTAGACCAGAATTCCTTCATTATAAAGTCGTGATGATGTAATAAAATCCACAAGCCTATAACACAGGAATGTGGTTTTTATTTTGCTTAAAAGACATGTTATCAGCCGCAACGGTAAAATTATGGAACTATCAATTTTTGTTTTAACAAAAGAAGCTGCACATATCACAGTCTCTCAAATCGTTAAAAATGATGGATAATTCGCTTAAAAACCACTATTTTTTATCTTTTAAGTACAAGCCAACGATTGTCTCCACGTGTGCGGTCATTGGGAACATATCAACAGGTTGAACATAGTTAACTTCATACATACTAGATAGATATTGAATGTCTCTTGCTAATGTTTCTGGATTGCATGAAACATAAACTATTTTCTTAATACGTTTATTCATCACTGTTGATAAGAATGTTTCATCACTACCACTTCTAGGTGGATCCATGATTAAGACATCGATGTCACCATCATATTTGCTGATGAATTCGCCTGCATCAGCGCAGTGGAATTCAATGTTATCAACATTATTTCTTTTAGCGTTCTCAATAGCGTTTTTATGTGCACTTTTGTTTATTTCTACAGAGATAACTTTTTTAGCGTTTCTCGCTGCAATTAAACCGATTGTGCCAACACCACTATAAGCATCGAGAACTACTTCTTTTTTATTAAAATCAATTAAATTAAGCGCGGAGGCATATAGTTTTTCTACTTGTACTGGGTTAACTTGGAAGAAACTAGCAGCAGAAATTTCAAATGATAAACCTAAAATATCATCCTTAATATGACCAGGACCATATAGCACTTTTTCTTGATTACCTAATATCACATTAGTGTGTCTACTATTAACGTTCTCCACGATTGTGGTTATCTCAGGATGTCTATTAACTAATTCATTAATAAAATTTCTTTGTCCTGGGAAATTCATTTGAGTGGTGACTAAGACCACCATGAGTTCATCATAATGATAACTAGTTCTAATAAGAACATATCTTAAGATGCCTTTACTACTATCTTCGTTATAACAAGGAATATTCATTTCTTCTAATAATAATTTGATATCCCATAAGATAGGTGCCGCTCTTTTATCTTCAATCGCACATTCTTTGATTGGCATGATAATATGACTGTTTTCTTTATAGAAACCAAACTTCACTTTGCCATTTCTATCTTTATTAAATGGTACTTGAATCTTGTTTCTATAGTTATATGGATTACCCATTCCTAAACAAGGTAAAACTTCTTGCTTAACATGCGCAATTCTTGTTAAAGCTTCTTTAACTCTTTTAGTTTTATATTTTAATTGAGCTTTATAGTCTAGTTGTTGATATTGGCAACCTCCACATGATGTACAAATCTTACATCTTGGTTGGATTCTATCTCTAGATAAGTTATATAGTTTCTTCACTTTACCAAAATATACACCTGCACGATGATATAGTATTTCTACATCCGCTTTTTCGTTAGGGAATATGCCATCACAAAAAATGATATCCTTGCCATTTTTAATGACACCTTTACCTTCGCTTGATATATCAACACATAAACAATTTGTAATAATTTTTTGCATAATCAATCTATTACATTATAATGTATCAGGTGTTTCAATGAAACACTATCAACATCATTTATAGAAGGACTCCCAATATGAAAATATCAAAAATCGCAATATTACTTGTTAGTACCACTATGTTAGCGGCGTGTTCTTTTTCCTATGAAAGACACGAAAGCCATAGTCATAGTGAATTTTATTCACACTTTGAAACAAGAGATCCTATATCATCTAGTGATAGTCCTAGTAGCAAAGAAACTATTTCTTCAAGCACAGTTACAACTAGTAACACCACTATATCATCAAGTGTAGCGCCTGTTTCAAGTTCAAACGCCACGACAAGTTCAATAGCACAAGTCGCTGATAAAGAATTAACAATTAGTTTTTATAACCCAACATGTGGTTCTTTAAGCACAGAAGTTTTGGATACAAGATTAGCAACTTATATGAATGAAGTTGCAGGCACTACTTTTGTAAGCACTATTAAAAACACAAAGTGCCAAGTATCTAACAACATTCCCACTGATGGAGAAAAAGTATTAATCATTGGTGCTTCAAGTGCACAAGGTTCATTGGAATTCACATTTGCTGAAACAATTAAATCAATCACTATTACCGCTCAAACATATCATAAGCCATATGTGCAAACATGGCTTGATCCTCAAGTTACTGTTCCTAACGTTGATCCAAATTCAGTTTTATATATTAACGATGCTCACACTGTGGATTTAAAGCCAATAGACGAACAACCAGTTCAAAAAGAATATACGGAAGCATTAAACGCTAAAACTCTTAAGCTATCCACAAGTACAGAAGAAAAGAGCAGAGTGCTCATTAAATCAATTAAGTTCGTTTATTAATTTAGGCGATACGGGTATGAAAAAAGCACTGATTTCAAACGTCAGTGCTTTTGTGTTATCAAAAGTATAGTTCCAATCTTCCGCTTGCAGAAGTAACGCTATACGATTCTTCAAAATACGGATACTCATTAATTGGACGATCGAAAGTAGCGGTATATAGAGAAGATGATGTAGCACTATCGCCAACGATGTAATTGATATCGACTGACTGTTCAAGGAAATGGGCAGCATTAGTGCCCATCTCTTCTTCAAGTTTATAAATTAACGTTACACGAATAGATGCCGTAACATCATTAATAACTTTGATGCGTGAGTCGTTGGTGGTAACAAGAAGATGATATTTGTACTCATTTGTTGAATCATCTGAGTAAGATTCTTTCTCAATAGATATATCGAAATACCATTCAAAATTTGTATAATCCAAATTTCTATAACGAGCACCAACTACTGGGACACTATTTTTTGAATCATCAGTACAAGCGTTCAAACCAAAACAAAAACTTGCTACTAATAAAGGGAGAATGATTCTTGATAGTTTCATTACTTGTTACCAGCCATTAAGCCTTGGATGTATTCCACTTCCACAGCGGCATCTAATCTTGGGAATAATTGATCTTTCTTTTCGACTTTGAGACCACCGACAACACCATATTTATAGATATTGTCATAGTTGAGTAAATCACCAGTAACACCTAATTGATCAAATAATTTATCTGAAGCAGTAACTAAGACTGGTTTCATGAGCATACCAGCGACATATAAGGAATTAGCTAAGTGAACCATAACTGATTCTAAATTTGCTCTCTTTTCTGGATCTTTAGCTAAAGCCCATGGTTCTGTTTCATCGATATATTTGTTAGCGCGATTCACTAATTCGTTAACTTGTGCGATAGCGTCAGTAATCTTTAAGTCATCCATTAATCTTTCATAAGATTCAATAGTTAACTTTGTTAAATCTTCTAAATTACCATCGACATCGTTAATTCTGCCTTTATAAGTAGGAATAACACCATCGAAGTATTTATTAATCATAGAGACTGTTCTATTTAATAAATTGCCTAATGCATTAGCGAGATCGCTATTGATTCTTTCAACGAATAATTCAGGCGCAAAACTACCATCACTACCAAAGTTGATTTCTCTTGCTAAATAGTATCTAACAGCGTCAACACCATAACGTTCCACAAGTGGATATGGATCAACAACATTGCCTTTAGATTTAGACATCTTAGAATCTTTCATCATTAATAAACCATGAACGAATTCTCTATCTGGTTTTCTTAAACCTAATGATTCTAAGAACATTGGCCAATAGATAGCGTGGAATCTAGTGATATCCGCGCCTAAGATGTGAATAGTTTCACTTTCTGGATCTTGCCAGAACTTATTAAATAATTCTGGATGGTCACTATCATAACCTAAAGCGGTTATATAATTTGTTAAAGCGTCTAACCAAACATAGATAACATGTTTTGGATTTTCTCTAATTGGAATACCCCAAGAGAATGATGTTCTAGAAACACATAAGTCATCTAATCCTGGTTTGATAAATGTATTAATCATTTCGTTCTTACGAGATTCTGGAATTAAGAATTTTGGATTCTCGTCAAAGAACTTCATTAAGCTATCAACATATTTACTTGTTTTGAAGAAATAAGCTTCTTCTTCCGCCATTTGGACTGGTCTACCACAATCAGGGCAAACATGATCTGGACCAACTTGAGTATCTGTCCAGAATGATTCACAAGGTGTGCAATACCATCCTTTATATTTGCCAAGATAAATATCACCTTTGTTATACATCTTGGTGAAAATATCTTGCACTACTTTTGTATGTCTTTCTTGTGTTGTTCTAATAAAGTCATCATTGGAGATTTTTAATAAATCCCATAACTTATAAAAGCCTTCCACAATATCATCCACAAATTGTTGTGGTGTTTTTCCAGCCGCTGCAGCATTCTTTTCAATCTTCATGCCGTGTTCATCAGCGCCTGTAAGGAAATAGCATTCAAAACCTCTTAAGCGTTTATAACGAGCGAAAACATCGGTTAAGGTTGTGCAATATGCATGACCGATGTGAAGCTTAGCGCTTGGGTAGTAAATTGGAGTTGTGATATAAAATCTTTTTTTCATGGCAAATGAGCCTCCTTGTTATTTACATATTTTAGCAAGAAGTCCCCCACATCGACAAGAACTGCTCGATGGTTGCCTCTATAGGTGGGGGGATGAACTGCATCTTTTTTCGTATATAAACAATTAATAATTATAAAATCTTTTTAAGAAAAATGTTGTGATTATATCAATAAATTGATATACTAATAATAGGATTATGGGATATGGAAATGGATTAAAAACCATTTTTGTATCCCTTTATTTATCTAAAATCTATGAAAAGAAAAGCTTATAAGTATCGTATCTATCCTAACAGTGAGCAAAAAGAGTTCTTTGCTAAAACTTTTGGCTGTGTTCGTTTCTTTTATAATAAGTCTCTTACTGATATGAACGAGATATATAAAAGCACTGGTAAATTTAAAAATCTTACTCCTGCCTCTTATAAGGAAGATTATCCATTTTTAAAAGAAGTAGATTCGTTTGCTTTATGTAATGCTCAACTTAATAGAAACGCCGCGTTTAAAGCTTTCTTTTCTCACAAAACAGGTTTTCCTAAGTTTAAAAATAAAAGAAACAATCAAAGCTATACGACAAATAATCAAGGAAGTGTAAAATTCTCTTCTAACAATAGATATATTAGTGTTCTTAAATGTCCAAGAATAAGAATTAAAAAGCATCGAGACTTTATAGGAACTATTAAGTCAATCACTATTTCTATGACTACTGATAACAAATACTATATTTCTTTATTAGTTGAAACCGATATTGCACCATTAAAAGAGAATAATAACACCATTGGTTTAGATTTAGGATTAAAAGAACTAATTGTTGATAGCAATGGTAAGAAATATAAGAATCACAAATGCTTAACTAAATCTCAAAAGAAACTTGCTAAAGAACAAAGAAAACTATCCCATATGGAAAAAGGTAGTAATAATAGAAATAAGCAACGAATCAAAGTTGCTAAGTTACATAGACACATCCAAAATCAAAGAAATGATTATCTCCACAAACTTTCAAAGAAGATCATTGATGAAAACCAAATCATTTGTATCGAAGATTTGAAAGTGAAGAACATGGAACAAAACCATAAACTAGCTAGAAGTATCATTGATGCCTCTTGGTCAAGATTTGTTTCTATGCTAATTTATAAAGCTGATTGGTATGGTAGGAAAGTAATAAAGGTTCCTGCTACTTATCCTTCTAGCCAATTATGTTCTATATGTTCTTATAAAAATTCGCTCACTAAAGATCTCACTATTAGGAAATGGACTTGTCCTAAATGTGGGTCTATTCATGATCGAGATATAAACGCTGCAAAAAATATTCTAAGTAAGGGAATTGAAATACTT
>JAGBLL010000066.1 GCA_017635465.1 Bacilli bacterium | reverse complement strand
TTGATTGATTTCTCGTTGATCCCAATCAATTCGCTGTCTAGGAGTTGTACCGCCACTAGAGGATGATGAAATACCTACCGCTATTGCGACAATAATTCCAATAAATACTAGAACGCCTAAAACAATGAATATCCACATATTGAGCTACAAGCGTTATATCAACAATTATATATTTTAAATAAAACTATGCTTTCTTTGTAAATTTGCAATCTGGCCATCCACTACAACCTAAAAAGACATTTGAATTATCAGCGTGGTTTCTTTTAATCATAAGTGGTTTTCCACATAAAGGACACGTTCCTTCATCATGCTTGTTTCTTAAATAGTTCTTAAAGTCTTCAACAGAAGTATAGGTCCTATCGTTCTCCCAGACATATATTTCAATAGCTTCGTCACAATAATTTGATTCTAATAAGTACTTTCTTTGTGATGGATTATTCTCACACCAGCTGTAATTATGGTCTCCAAACTTCATAGAAATTCCGTTGCTTCTATATTTTGGAAAATTACTACAATTTGTCATCTTAAAGCCTCTATAAATCCATATTATTCGTCTAAAGAGATTGCATATTTATCAGTTGCCATTTTCATTCTCTTAACCGGTATGCCATTAGATACTTCAATTAAGTCTCTGACGAATTGCTCTTCTGCATTGCAACCAACAATAATCTTCTTAATTGGTGGCATTCTTAAAAATTTATCGCCATTTTCATTTGAATATATCTTATTGTTAGGCTTGTTTTTAGAATAAAGACATCTAATTTCGCCCTCATAGCTCCAAACAATTGCTTTGGTTAATAAAGGCCTTAAAGCAAACTGGTATTCTTCTTTTTCCATATCAATCTCTTCTTTCAAAAATTGATGAGCAAAAACAATTCCTAGTAATTTGGCAATTTCAAAAACAGGTAGATCCTCAGAATAACTGATTGGTTTAAAGTCTTTATCGTCTATTTCAAATTCAATACATGCACCTTTGTGCTTATCTGCATAATGCGACCACATTAGTAAAGAATCATATGTTGAACCAAAACACGACGCCAACACTGTTTTTCTCATTTCTTTAAGCACATTATCAATCATGAGCTTGAATTGTGATTTAAGTTCATTATCTTTCTTTCCAAGCAATTTAGAAGCGAATTTGTAATACATCGCTATATCTTTGTGAATTACATAATTTCTTGTTCTTTTAATTTCTTCGCCAATTAATCTCACATTACTCTTCATTACTTTTGCATAAGTCTTCATACGAGTAGGCTTTTTGTTTTCCACTATCATGTCGTTATAAAAAGTTTCAAACAATTTGTAATTCAAGAACAATTTGAAAGCAGCTTCTTTCTCTTTATCATCTGCAAAGAACAAACAATCGAATGGGTCGTTGTACTCAAGCGGACTTCTTAGAAGAATCGAATTATTTTGTATGGTTTTAATTGCGCTTTCTGGTGGAAGATATTTGTAAATTATCATATTCTTGCTTTTCTATTTGAGATTATTGTTTTGGCGATTATTTTCTTTTGTCATCACTAGGCATCATATTTTTCCAAAGAATATCCTCCAAAAGAAAAAACGAATAAAGTGTATCAAATCTTTCTTTTGAGTAATTATTGAGTAGAGCATTAACTTCGGATTCTAATTCTGAAATTGAAAAAGAGTTGGCGAATTCTTTATATGCTTCTCCAGCTTTACGATAATTTCCAATGATTGGTGGCATTTTAGCATTAGTTTCAGCAACTTGAATCTTCATACTAAACATTGCTTTAAAGCTAAGAAACTTTGATTTGATAAACAGTCGATTTGATTCTCCGTCGTCTTCTAAAATGTCGGCATTTTTATCAATTAAACCAAGAATTTTCTTGTAATCATTGTCATTGATATAGCCGATTGTTCCAGAGTGAACGATAGTTGAACCTAAACCAGCACTTTCACTATATTCATATTTACGTCCTGAAATAAATTGATTTCCAAAACCGAAGAAAGCTGTCATAGCATCGGTAATTATTTCCCCATAAGGACCAGAAAATACTTTATTGGAATCAAACTGATAAAAGTGAGCCAACTCATGGGCTAAAAGACAAATAATAGAATCCGCTGAGTATCCACGATTGAATGTAATCAACAATGAACGTTCATTGTAATCAGTGCTCGCTAAACCAGCAATATCCGTTTTGCCAAACGGAGAAGATGTCTCGTTTCGTTTCACTAAGTATATCGTTGGAACATCAGTATCTAACCCCATGTGTCTCCACATTTCGTTTGCGACTGATTGAATAGTAAATTGGGTTGGTGCAACTTTTCTACATTCAAGATGAAGTTTGTCAAAAACTGATTTGTTATATGCAAAGGCTTTTTTAATTGGCAACTCAGGAAAAGATGTTTTTATCTTTTTATAAACGTCGTTTGCAATCACGTCGTTCTTGTTAGCTTCTAATATCGTAGCTTTCTTTGGTGGCCAATAATGCTGATCTTGATTCCTACTGTAAATAGCAAGGATTAAAAACAGTAAAAAGATACATCCAACTACGATTGGAAATGCAATAGCGCCACCGGTTCCTACTGTTGTTGCAATTGCAGGGACCAACATTACACCAAAAAATATAGTTAAAAATGTGAATAGGATTTTCTTTCCTCTATATGTCATTTAACACTACCTCTATATTTTCTATCAAAGATATCGTTGCCCTTTAGAACCAGTCTTTTTAAATCGACAGGGTTATTTGTTTCGTAATAAGTTTTGATAATTTTTGCAATGTCGTTTATGTCTTCATCAAGACATTCCTTCACATATAATGCCATCACAGAAAAAGTTAATTCGAAAAGATAAATGCTATAAGGTATATATTCATCATATTGATAATCAAATAAATCAATTGATGTTACTTTGCTAAATGCCTTATATATTTTTTCTAAATCAGCTGGCTTTAATCTATATTTAAAATAAATAAGACTTGAAGGCTCTTTTGTTGAAGCGAATTCAAATATATTAGTAATTACTTCCTCGCCTTTTTCAATCTTCTTTGATGATTCAACCAGCAAGTTAATTTTGGCCATCTCGTTATTATCGAAAGGTGGCAATGAATCCCTTTTTAAAAAATAACTATTTCTAATCTTACGGTAGTTTCTATGCATTCTTGCTCCAATGATTAAAACAGCCAAACCAGCCCCAAGTAAAATGAATGCTGGTATGCTTATAATATTTCCAACGTCAACAGGAAAAGCAGTCGAAATAGTTCCGATAACCATGCCTATTACCATCAAAACAATTCCAACAACAATTACAATATTGCTTTTTTTCTTTAGCTCTTTAATATTTCCCACCATTTATTTAAAAACCTCTTCCAATAAAGGCTCTTCGTTCTTAAACCAACTATCGAGTCTAGAGATTGTATCTTCCACCACTTTAGATTCGTCTGTGTAGTCTTTTACATCACAAAGTTCATAGTAGTAGATTCTTTTCCATTGGCCATTAGTGGTTATTCCTTTAATTCTGAAAGGTGGCTTATGGTTCAAAGCGAATTCAAGCCATGCTTCTCTATCTTCTTTTTTGCCTGGGCCAATATAAATTGAAAGATGAATCTTTGTTCTATCTAAAACTTTAATCTCATAAGCAAGAAGATCCTTGATACCGCTCCAAGTACCACTGCCAATTAATCCAACCTTGTTTCTCATAACAGGTGTTGTCCATCTTTCATAGACATTTCCCTGTGTAAGCATGATGATGTCATTTCTTTCACGCAAATAATCAATTAGCTTAGAAGCGATTTTTTCTCTGCTAAAAGGAGCATCAGACTTTTTAGCAGCAACTGGTGCTTCAACTTTATATTTAGCAAGCTTATCTTCGGTATTTGTGATTCTAGCGATTCCTAACAAGATTTGATAGGCTTGCTCAGGAGTCATTTCAAAAAATTCTCTATTGGAAGATAATCTCAAATCAGGATTCAAACTGGTAATCAAGTTGTGAAGGGTTTTATCCGCCATGTGAGGAGTTTTTGGAACTTGATAAGTTGCATAAATTTCATAATCAAAAGGAAGAGAAGTATTGCTTAATTCTTTCCTTCTTTGTTCTGGATTAGTGGCATAGCCAATCTTTACCCAATTATGTCCTTCAAATGACTTGTTAGTCATTATATAAATATATGCAACTCCTTCATTCATATCACAATTCTCCGAATTTATTCGTCATCATCTTCATTGCCTTTAAAAGTCAAAACAACTTCACTGGAATCAAGATTGAATTCGTCAAAAATAGCACGAGCAAAAGCCATTAATCTGTTGACGTCCATTGCACACTCAACAAATACTCCAGAAACTACTTCATAAGGATTATACATCCCCTCTTTGGTGTGCTTAATATAAGGGATGGACCTTTTTGTTAATTTAAATTCCTCATCGGCCAATTCTTCAAATTTGCCTGGAATAATATCTTTGATTTCATCTAAAAGAATTTGGAACATACGATAAAAATGAGAAACAAGATGTTGCTTGCCTCTAAAAGTAAACATAGTTATCTTTTTGCCTCGAATGTCTTTTTCTTCAGACATTCTATAAGTATCAGATGCACCAATACTTTCTAAGACTCGAGTAACCTTAACATTATTGCTCTTGTGCCTGTTGCAAATCTTATGAACTAATTGTGCGTTTTCAAAAACAGTCTTGCCACCTAATGAATATGGCAGAATATGATCAATTTCACATTCATCCAAAGAAACGATTTGATTACCACATAGTGGGCAAATATAATTCTGTTTTTCTGCTAATGGTTGTTTTAAAGCTGGATCAAATGTTCTTTCTTCTGATTCAACACCACTATCTCCAACAATAGAATTTACGATATTATAAATAATCAAGATTCTTTTAATAACTCTTTCTCTTGAACCTGTAGCGGCATAACAAGCATCGTGATATTCATCGTGTTTGAATTTTGTGTCATTAATTGCCGCTCTAATTGAATCCGCCTTGCTAATAAGTTTCACTCTATCAAATTTGGAAAACGCGACCATTATTGAATCATAGAAAGTAGCACTAAATTTATTAAGGGTTATCTTTTTATCATAATCAACAGTAGCAAAAGCATCATCACCAAGCGCTTCGTTAACAATCGAAAGGGTTTTATTAAATCTATCTTTATCAGCTTGAATAGTGTCAGTATTGAATTGATTGGCTTTCATATATTTGTTGAGCCAGGATTTCATACTTGGTTTATATTCTGTGAAATTATTAAGAGCAAAGAACCTAAGAATGTATTCTTGATACCACATTCTTTTATTTTCTGCCTTAAACATCTTTCTAACCGTTTTGTTAGAAGCGGCGATGTCGTTAATCATCGAATTATATTCGCCACGGAAAACGCAGTTTCTTAATTCTTGTTCCTTAAGAGTTACCGCGCCTTTGTTTAAACGTTCAAAAATATCAAATTTCGACTCAGCAGAATCCGCTTCAATAATAATGGACATCAAAGCAGTATTGTCAATTTTGTCTTGGTCGGCATCGGACAAATCCTTGTAATATTTGCCATTCAAATCTTCATAAACTGATAACTTGGTTAAAGGAAACTCATTGTGTTTAAACTTTAAAAACGAAGTGATTCGTTGTTGACCATCAATAACAGAATAAGTACCGTTTCCTTCTTCACAAAGATAGATAATTGGTAAAGGAATATTCATTAAAGCGGACTCAATAAGTTTTGATGCTTGCTCTAATGTATAAACATAATCTCTTTGATATTCTGGGCTTAAATTAAGCTTTCCTCTTAAAACCCATGTATCAAATTGTTCAATGTTATAGTCTTGTTTCTTATAATGCATCTCTGCCATAAGTTTCCCCCTCCTACATCACCTTTTCGATTTCCTCAATCAGCTTGAGAATTTCACTACTATTAAAAATACCTTCAAAATTCAAAGACTCTTTAGTGGCCAAGTCTTGACGGTCAAATTTTCCATTTTGAGAAATGTAAATCAATAGTTCTTTAGCATAGTTTGTTTGCCCTTCATTAAACCCAAGTGCACTTAAGTAATTAAGGAATGCTGTAACAAATAATGGATTGAATTCAAGATTTCTTCTAATGAAGACAACCAAATCTTCGTCGGATTTAAATAAGTCATTATACTCATCAGCTGTTTTGGCGATTTTGACCGCTTCAGATTTAAACTTCTTAATTGAATCACTGTTCGGCTTAACAAGGGATTGAACTTCTTTAACAAGCGGTTCTTCTGGATGTTCTTGAATATAGAACAGGAGCTTTTCCTCTAGTGTTTTAAAATCATCAATTGTGATATGAAAATCCACTGCTTCTTCAACGGCGTCAGACGTAGATGAAATAGCATCTTTAAAGTCGGTGATAATTGGTTCAAACGCTGATGAATCAATGAATCTTAGTAATTCTCTTAGTTCTTCTCTAAGCTCATTGACTCTAGTTACGGTAGATTTGTTTAAGAAATCATCGCTGGCTATATATTCTAAAGATGGTTTATGCTCTGCAACTTCTTTAATATGGCCCTTAATATTGATTAAATATGTAGCAAAAGCAAATATCGTCTTTGCGACTTTCTTAAAGTCTTTATTTGGATAAAATCTAGTGGCGGCAAATCGGTAGCACAAATAGTCAAATGTTCTTGCTGATTCCATATCGATTACACCAGTGATGTTTGGCGCAATGTACTTCTTAACTTCAGCAAATTCTGTTTGAGTGAAATTGACCCACCCAGACAATTCGGAGTATTTATGAACATATTTTAAGGCAGCTTGGACTCCAATGTAATTGGTGTTCATACCTTTAACTTCTTCAACAATTTCATTTCTTATTTGTTCACAAAATTTCTTATCCTCAACTTCTAATTGAGCATAATGGGCTAACATTGCTTTATAGAGAGCAACTTTCTCCATAAAGACTTTTTGATATAAGGATAAAGCAACATCAGACTTATCTGTTCTTCCTTCAGGATTTTGCTTGAAATATGGGAAAACATTACAAATATCAAAGATAAGGAATCCTTGCTTACTGTTATATAGTTGTCTAGATGTATCGTTTGTCATTCTTTCAAAATAGGCTTTAGAAGGAGAAACAACTTTTAAATCATCACAAAGTCTTGTTCCTCTGCCTATCATCTGCCAGAATTTTATCTTTGATAAAATCTTCTTAAAGAATACTAAATTAACTACTTCTGGGATATCAACGCCAGTATCCATCATATCAACAGATACAACAATTCTGATGCTTTGTTTTTCTTTAAATTCTCTTTGGAGAACCTCGTTATATTTTATTTGGTTATCAATAACAACGCAGTAATCAACTCCATTTGGACTCTTTGGAAGGCATAATTCAGGATAAAGCTTCCTAAATTCGTCTTGAATCATAATGGCGTGGTTATGGTCACGAGCAAAAATAATCGTTTTTCCCAATGTATCACCATTATTAACTTTTAAACCCTCCTCCATTAAATCTTGAAGAACTTTTCTGATGGTGTCTTTATTAGTAATGACGTTATAAAATTCTTTCCCCTCGATCTTTTCTGGAATGGTTCCATCATCTTCGGTGAATTTATCTTCGTATTCTTCTTGCTCTTCTTCAGATAAATCGGCATATGTGACGCCGTCTTTTAAGATGTCTGGCGTTCTATCAAGAGCACGATAATATGTTAAATATCCGTCCTTAACACCTTTAATCACATCGTATTCATAGTTAGGCATTTCACTATCGAGATTGAATACCTTGTAAGTAGATTTGTGTATATCGTTTCTTGGTGTGGCTGTTAGGCCAATCATCAACGAATCAAAGTATGTAAAAATCTCAGCATATTTGTTAAATAAACTTCTGTGAGCTTCATCAACAATAATTAAATCGAAGTGACCAATTCCGTAAGGACATGTAGATGTATCTTTGATAATCGAAAGCATTGATTGATATGTCGAGAAAACAATCCTGGCTTTAGATTCATCTCCTTCTTTTTGTCCTTCCACTATTACCATCATCGGAACTGTTGGAAGGAATTTTTCAAAGGTGTCTTCTTTAGCTTGTCTAACAAGATTTTTTCTATCAGCTAAAAACAATATTCTCTTAACATAATTATTTCTCAAGAAAATATCGCTTAAAGCACACGATACACGTGTTTTCCCAGTTCCAGTAGCTAAAACTATTAACGATCTAGAATGCTTGCTCTTAAAGTGTTTTATGACTTCTCCAATAGCATCGACTTGATAATATCTCCCGGATATATCTAAATTCGGATTAGTATCATTAAGCGTGAAATTTCTTTTTTGGATCAAATATTCTAATTCTTCTTTCTTGTGGAAACCAAACACAACACGTGGCGGATACACACCATCGATTATCTTGATTGTATAACCATTTGTGTAATAGATAACTGGGCGAATGCCATATTTTTTCTCTAAAGCATCAGCATATAGGCATGCCTGAACTCTTCCTTGCTCTTCATTAACAATTGACTTTTTTGCTTCTATAAGAGCGAGTGGCTTTCCATCATCGCCAAAAAGAACATAGTCAACAAATCCATTTCCTGTTGGATTCTCACTAGTTTTTGGCATTCCAGTAACAGGAGTCTCAATACATGCTTTGTTTTTCTCTATTAGATATTTTTCATACAAAATATCCCAACCAGCTGCTTTTAGCTTTGGGTCAATGAGTTCTAATCTTGTTTCTTTTTCGTTTTTTGGCATATTAGATACTCCTTAATTAAAATATTCATCCATTTTCTTGTTTAGAAGTTCTTGATAGTAGTCAATTCTCTTCTGAACATTAAATTTCAATTTATCTATTTGATTCACAAATGATGCAAAGGTGTTTTGAGCATCTATATTCGGAATAAAAAGATTCGTTTCTTTGATAATAGAAACCGATGTGATGTTTTGGATTGCTGTTCCAGATCTATCAACATCGCCTATGATAAGAGACATAGCCTGAAGGAAATACGTTTCGTTGACCATATTTCTATCTAATGTGAATTTTAACAGTGCTTGATTCATGAGTCCTTTCTCACAGCCTGGTGGTAATTGATAAAATTCCCCAATAGTTCCAGAGCAACTCATGATAATGTCTCCTGGTTTAACCTCAAATCTTCTAAGCGAATAAAATTTTTCTTCAGATACATAGTAACTACCTATAGTGTGGTCTTTTTGAATTGCATGTTTTTGTTCATAAACTTTATATGTTTTTTCGCCTTTTGGTACAAAGTATTCCTTCTTCAGCGCGCTACCAAACGGCCCTCTCACCATTGAAGTACAGGCATCTTTAATTTTTCTATTATTGCTTTTATGCAAAACATCGCCAAACATCTCGTTAAATCGGGATTTAAT